>DASPXD010000178.1:0-22399 GCA_035637435.1 Gemmatimonadales bacterium | reverse complement strand
CACGAGCGCCTGGCGGCCTTCGCGTGACACGTCCATCAGTGCTGCACCGACGCGGCCGCCCACTTCCCCGCCGATCCCCTGATCGACTTCGTCGAACACCAGCGTCGGGACGACGTCGTGGGCGGCAAGGACGACTTTCAGAGTCAGCATGAGGCGCGACAACTCGCCGCCGGACGCAACTCTGGCCAACGGCCTCGGATCGAGGCCCTCATTCAGCTTCACCTCAAACACGACCTCTTCGGCACCGCGTGCGTCGTGCGTCGTGCGTCGTAAGAGCTGCACAGCGAATCGCCCCCCCTCCATTCCTAGCGAGGGCAACAGCCTGTTCACGGCCCTGGCGAGCTTCTTGGCACCCGCGGTCCGCTTCTCGGTCAGCGCAACGCAGGCGCGACCGAACTCCTCGGCGGCCTTGCCTCGGTCAGCCTCAATATTCCGCAGATCGAGGTCGGCGGTATCGAGCAGCTCCAGCTCGCGCGCCGCGCTGTCGCGCGCCGCGAGCACGTCGGCAATCGTCGGCCCATGCTTCTGCTGGAGGCGAAACAACAGATCGCGCCGCTGCTCGACGGCGGTCAGCCGCTCAGGATCGGCCTCGATCTCAGCGGCATAGGCGCGCGCGGCCTGGGCCAGCTCCGCCGAGCTGGCGAACGCCCCATCGAGCAGCTCCTGCCATTTGCCCAGGGAGGGATCCAGCCGCAGCAGCCCAGCGAGGATCTTCTGCGCCTTCGTGAGCCCAGCGGAATCGACCGTCTCCTCAAGGTCCCGCGCCAGGCGGCCCAGCTCCTCGGCGTGCGCCAGCCGCTTGGACTCGATGTCGAGCGCCTCGTCCTCCCCCACCTTGGGCTTGGCGCGTTCTATCTCCTGGAGCACGTGGCGCAGGTAATCGGCCTTCTTGCGCACGTCATCCTGGCGCGAGGTCAGCTCCGCTGCGCGCTGCTCCAGCTCTTTGAGACGCGCATGGGCATCGCGCACCGCTACGCGCTCGACATCCGCGTCGGCGTAGGCGTCGAGCATGTCGCGCTGCGCGTCGGCCCGCAGCAGCGATTGCGTCTCGTGCTGGCCGTGCAGGTCGACGAGCAGGCCGCCGATTTCGCTGAGCACGCTGATCGTCACGGGAGAGCCGTTCACCCAGGCGCGCGACTTCCCCTCACGCAGCACCTCGCGCTTGAGGACGAGTCGTCCCTCCTCTAATTCGATCCCGAAAGCGGCAAAGGGTGGGAGCAGATGACGATGCACGGCGGACGCAAACTCGAACGCGCCTTCGACGATGGTTTTGTCGGCGCCGGGCCGCACCACGTCGCCCGAGGCGCGCTCCCCGAGCAGCAGCGCGAGCGCGTCCACGACCATCGACTTTCCGGCGCCGGTCTCGCCGGTCAGGACGTTGAGGCCGGGTTGGAACGGGAGCGTGACGTCGGCGATGACGGCGAGATCGCGGACGCGAAGCTCCGTGAGCACTACCTACGCGTCCGATCGCTCAAGTCGCCCCAGTGCAGCTTGCGCCGCAGCCGCTTGAAGAAGCTCTCCGGCCCCAGCCGGATGAGGAGGATGGGCCGGTCCGCGCGACGCACCTCGAGGCGCTCACCCGGCTGAATCGGTGTCCCGACCTGGCCGTCGAAGGAGACGAGCACCTCGTCGGTCCAGGGTGGAATCGGCTGGATCGTCACGACGGCTGTCGCGGGCAGCACGAGCGGCCGCACCGCCAGGGTGTGCGGGCAGATCGCCGTGACGACGATCGCGTCCACGGTCGGGACGACGATCGGTCCTCCCGCCGACATCGAGTACGCGGTCGAGCCGGTCGGCGTGCTGACGATGATGCCGTCCGCCGAATACTGGGCGACCTCGTCACCGTCCACCGACACCTTGAGCCGGACGACCCGCGCCACGCCGCCTTTGTGCACGACGACGTCGTTGAGCACCAGCGGCTCGACCCTGCTGCCCCCCCCTTTCGCACCCTTACCGGTAATCGCTGTTTGCAGCGCGAGCCGCGCCTCCGTCGTGTACGCCTGGCGCACGACGGCATCGAGCGCCCAGTCGAGGTTGTCGGGAGCGGCGCTGGTGAGGAATCCGACGCGGCCGAGGTTGAGGCCCATGATCGGGGTGTTGGAGCCGTTGAGCAGGCGCGCGCCGCGCAGCAGCGTGCCGTCGCCGCCCAGCGTGATCAGGCAGTCGAGCTTGCCGTCGGCTTCGCTGAGGGTCGGTGGCGGCGCCGGCCAGAACGCGAGGACGCGCTCCTCGCTGTAGAGCTTGAGACCCAGGCTCGACGCTTTCTGTTGCAGCGTCGCCAGGAATGCGCCGAGGTCCGGATAGTTGGGGTTGCCGACGACCCCGACGTTCATCGCGTGGTGAGCGACTCTTCGGCGGCGAGGGCGCGGATGCGCGCGGCGATGCCCTCGCCCGTCAGGCCGACATCGGCGAGCTGCTGGGCGCGCGGCGCATGCTCGTAGGTGCGGTCGGGCACGCCGAGGGCCACGACGCGCAGGTCGGGCGCGGTCGTCTGCACCAGCGCCGCGAGCGCCGCGCCGAAGCCGTTCACCACGGTCCCGTCTTCGACCGTGACGAGCAGTTTGTGGGTCTGGGCCAGGGCGTCCAGCATTTCGCGATCCATCGGCTTGAGGAACCGCGCGTTCACGACCGACACATCGAGACCGTCGGCCGCGAGCAGCTCGGCGGCCGCCAGCGCCGGTTTGCACATCACGCCCACCGCGAGAATCGCGCAGTCCTTTCCTTTTCTCAGCACTTCCCACGTCCCATACGGCACGGCCGGCACTTCGGCCGCGGGCGGCGCTTCGCCGGGCGCCTTGTCGCGCGGATAGCGCAGCGAGAACGGACCGTCGCTGTGCTGCAGGGCGCAGCGCAGCAGCCCGATCAGCTCCGCGGCATCCTTCGGCGCCGTCACGGTCATGTGCGGCACGGCGAGCATGTAGGCGATGTCATACAGCCCCATGTGCGTCTGGCCGTCTTCGCCGACCATGCCGGCGCGGTCGAGGCAAAAGATGACGGGCAGCTTCTGGATCGCGACGTCATGGATGATGCTGTCGTAGGCGCGCTGCAGGAACGTCGAATAGATCGCGACGACGGGCCGCACGCCCTGCGTCGCCAGGCCCGCCGCGAACGTCGTGGCGTGCGCCTCGGCGATCCCGACGTCGAAGAAGCGCTCCGGCCATTTCTTCTGGAAGATGTTCGTGCCCGTCCCCGACGGCATCGCCGCAGTGATCGTGACGAAGTTCGCGTCCTCAGCGGCGAGCTGTGTGAGCGCATCGCCGAACACTTTGGTCCACTGCGGCGGGCCGGGGTTCACCGGCTTGAGCTTGCCGGTGACCGGATCGTACGGCGCGCGGGCGTGATATTTCTCGAGATCGGGCTCGGGGAGCGGGAAGCCTTTCCCCTTCTGCGTGATCACGTGCACGACCCGCGGACCCTTCAGGGTCTTCACGATGTCGAAGGTGTGCAGCATCTGCGCGATGTTATGCCCGTCGATCGGCCCGAAGTAGCGGAAGCCGAGCTCCTCGAACAGCATCCCGGGCGACCAGAGATTCTTGATGCTCTCTTCGACGTTTTTGGCGAAGTCCACGAGCTTCTTGCCGCCCACGATGTGCGACGCGCGTTCGATCAGATGCTTGACCCGCTCGCGAATCCGCACGGTGATCGGGGCCGCGATGATGGAGCCGAGGTATTTGTTGATCGCCCCGACGTTGGGCGCGATCGACATGCCGTTGTCGTTCAGCACCACGATGATGTCGCGGCCCGAATCACCGGCGTTGTTGAGCGCCTCGTACGGCAGCCCGCACGTCATGGCGCCGTCACCGACCACCGCGACCACCGCGAAATCCTCGCCCCGGAGGTCGCGGGCGGTCGCCATCCCGAACGCCGCAGATAGCGCGGTACCCGCATGACCGGCACCGAACTGGTCATGTTCACTCTCAGATCTGCGCAGAAAACCGGACAGGCCCCCCTGCTGGCGCAGCGTCTGCAGCCGGTCGTTCCGGCCCGTGAGGATCTTCCACGGATAGCCCTGGTGCCCAACGTCCCACACGATCTTGTCGCGGGGCGATTCGAACGCGGCACAGAGCGCGACGGTCAACTCCACGACGCCCAGCCCGGCGCCGATGTGGCCGCCCGTCTGCGAGACGACGTCGATGAGCCGCTGCCGCACTTCGTCCGCTAACTGCTGCAGCTGATCCGGTGCGAGCTTCCTTACGTCATTGGGACTGCGGATCGTCTCTAGGATCACGGTGTCCTCAATGCGAAATTCGAAACCCGAAATGCGGAATTGAACGGTGAGTGTCGATTCCGCATTGCGAATTCCACATTTCGCATTTAGTTAGGCCTCGTGACAATGTAGTGCGCCAGCTCCACGAGTATGGGGGAAACTAACCCGGCATCCCGCAGGTGGTCTACGGCCTTCGCGGCCAGCCGTTCCGCCTCGGCGCGCGCGGCCCCGACGCCCAGGAGCGTCACAAACGTCGCTTTGGCGTGCGCCGCGTCTTTCCCGGCGGTCTTGCCGAGCTGATCCGACGTCGCGGTGGCGTCGAGCACATCGTCGGCGATCTGAAAGGCGAGACCAATGGCCTCTCCGTACGCGCGCAGCCCTTCGATGTGACTGGGCGCGCTGGCCGCGGACAGCCCCCCGATCACGCACGAGGCGGCGATGAGGGCGCCGGTCTTGCGGCGATGCACTTCCTCGAGCGCCGCAACGGGCAGCGCCTTCGCTTCCGCCTCGAGGTCGAGCGCCTGCCCGCCGATCATGCCGCCGGCGCCGGCCGCACGAAACAGCTCGAGCGAAATCTCGCGGCTACGCTCGGCGGGCAGCCCTAACGTGGCGAGCCCGTGCGCCAGCACGCGCGCCGCCAGCGCCACCATCTCGTAGCCCGCGCGCGTCGCGCGCGGCACGTCGAACGCTCGGTGCGCGGTCGGACGCCCGCGCCGCAGGTCGTCGTTATCCATGCACGGCAGGTCGTCGTGAACCAGCGAGTAGGCGTGCACCACTTCGACGGCGGCGGCGAGCTCGGCGACGCCCGGCGAGGACGGTCCGTGCAGCGCCTCGTGCGCGGCGAAGACGAGGGTCGGGCGCAGCCGCTTGCCTTCACCGAGCAGACTGTAGCGCACGACTTCGTCGTCACTCGTCGCCGCCGCCAACACGTTGTCGACCCGCAGGCGGGCGTCGGCGAGGTACTTAGCTAGGGCTTTCAATCTCGAGGACTTTTTTGACCTTCAGCTCCGCCTGCGCGAGCTGCTCGCGCGCCGCCCGCAGCCGCTCGACGCCTTCTTCGAACAGCTTCAATGCTTCGTCGAGATCGAGCTCCTCGGATTCGAGGCGACGGACGATGGCTTCGAGCCGCTCCAGCTGCTTACTGAACTCGGCCATTCACCTCTCCGTCCGTCACGCGCAGCCGGAATTCCTTGCCGGTGGGCAGCTGCGCGACACGCTTCAGCACCCGGCCGTCCGTATCCCTCGCCACCGCGTAGCCACGGCCGAGGACGCGGAGCGGCGAGAGTGCATCGAGGCGTGCGCTGTGCGCCGTGAGCAGTGCGCCGGACTTCTCGAGGCGATTCTCCATGCAGCGTACCAGCCGATCGCCCGTGCGATCGAGGCGCTCCACAACGTGCCGTGACGCGATGCGCAGCGCGCGGGCAAGCCGCTGGCCGAGCACGCCGCATTGGGCGAGCACCTCGGCACGATCGGGTGTCGCCGCTTCGGCCGCCGCCGATGGTGTCGCCGCCCGCAGGTCCGCCACCAGGTCACACAGCGTCACATCCGTTTCATGACCCACGGCGGAGATCACCGGCATTGGCATGGCAGCGACGGCGCGCGCGACCCGCTCACTGTTGAATGCCCACAGATCCTCGACTGATCCCCCTCCCCTTGCGACCACCACAACATCCACCAACAGCCTGCTGATCCGATTCAAGGCAGAGCACAGAGAGGATTCAGCTTTGGCTCCCTGGACCTGGGCGGGCACGACGATCAGCTCGGCGACGGGCCAGCGCCGCGCGATGACGGCCTGGATGTCGCGCAGCGCCGCGCCGTCAGGGCTCGTGACGACGGCGATGCGGTTCGGGAACAGCGGCAGGCGGCGTTTCCGGGCGGGATCGAGCAGCCCGTCCTTGGTCAGCGCGGCCTTCGCCTTCTCGAACGCGAGCTTCCAGAGGCCGCCCTGCTCCGTCGAGAGCAGCTCCATCACCGTGAGCTGGAACTCGCCCTTTTCCTCGTATAGCGACGGGCGGGCGAACACGAAGACCTGCATGCCGTCGGCCGGCGTGGGCAATCTGAAGTTCTGCTTGGCGAACATGACGCAGCGCAGCTGGGCCGACGTGTCGCGCAGCGAGAAGTACCAGTGGCCGCTGCGCCACGCCTTGAAGCCGGCGATCTCGCCGCGCACCCACAGCGGCGGCAGTCCCGCTTCGATCACCGCGCGCGCCCGCCGCGTCACTTCGCCGACGGTCCACGCGCCTTCGGCGGAGGCGGCGGCGAAAAGATCTACGGGCGCGCCCACTGCCGGGCTGCCTGGACGGTGTTGTAGAGCAGCATGGTGATCGTCATCGGGCCGACGCCGCCGGGCACGGGCGTGATGGCGGACGCCACCTGCTTCGCTTCCTGAAACTTCACGTCGCCCACGAGCCGATAGCCCTGTTTTCTGGTGGGATCGTCCACCCGATTGACGCCGACGTCGATCACGACGGCGCCCGGCTTGATCATGCTGCCGGTCACGAATTCGGGCTTGCCGATCGCCACCACGAGGATGTCGGCCTGCCGCGTGTACTGCTCGATCGCGCGGCTGCGCGAGTGGCACACCGTGACGGTCGCGTTGCCCCCCGGGGCGTCCAGCAACAACAGCCGGGCCATCGGTCGTCCCACGATGTTGGAACGGCCCAGCACGACGGCGTGCTTGCCGCTGGTCTCGACGCCGGTGCGGATGAGCAATTGCTGCACGCCGTAGGGCGTCGCCGGGCGGAAGCCGGTCGGATCGCCGAGCGCGACCTTGCCGACGTTTTCGGGATGGAACCCGTCCACGTCCTTGCGTGGGTCGATGCGATGCAACGCCCGATTGGTGTCGATGTGCGCGGGCAAGGGCAGCTGCACGAGAATGCCGTGAATTCGCGAGTCGGCATTGAGCCGCTCGATCAGCGCCATCAGCTCCGCCTCGGACGTCTCTTTCTTGAGCTTGATCGTCTCGTGGTAGAAACCGGCCTCCTCGCACGCCTTGCCCTTCATGCGCACGTAGACCTGCGACGCGGGGTTGTCGCCCACGAGCACGACGGCGAGCCCCGGCGTGACTCCCGTCTTCTTGAGCTTAGTGATCTCGCCCCCCAGCTCACTGCGCATCGTGGCACCGATGGCATTACCGTCGATCAGGTTAGCGGGCAACGCCCACCGCCCGTGTCTCCCGAATCACGACCACCTTGATCTGCCCCGGATACTGGAGCTCGCGCTCGATCTTGCGCGCGATCTCGTCGGTGAGCCGCACCGCCGCGGCATCGTCGACCGACTCCGGGGTCACCACGACGCGCACCTCCCGGCCCGCCTGGATCGCAAACACCTTCTCCACGCCCTTGAACTCCGACGCCAGCGTTTCGAGCTGGGTCAGCCGCTTCACGTACGTCTCGAACGCCTCACGCCGCGCGCCCGGCCGCGAACCCGAGACGGCATCCGCCGCCTGCACGATCACGCTGACGGGCGTTTCGTGGGGGACGTCGTCGTGATGAGCCGCGATGCAATTGATCACGATCGGGTGCTCGCCGTATTTGGTGGCCATTTCGATGCCGAGCTGCACGTGCGTGCCGTCGTGCTCGTGCGTCAGCACCTTGCCGACGTCATGCAGCAGCGCGCCGCGCTTCGCGAGCGCGACGTCGAGCTTCAGCTCGGCGGCCATGATGCCGGCGAGGTAGGCGACTTCCTTGGAATGCTCGAGAATGTTCTGCCCGTAGGAGGTCCGGTACTTCATCCGGCCCACGAGCTTCACCAGCTCGGGGTGCATGCCGCGAATCCCGATGTCGTAGACCGCCTGCTCGCCCGCTTCCACGATGCCGGCGTCGACGTCCGCCTTCGCCTTTTTGACGATCTCCTCGATGCGGCCCGGATGGATACGGCCGTCGGCGATCAGGCGCTCGAGGGCGAGGCGGCCGATCTCGCGCCGTACCGGCTCGAAGCAGGACACGACCACGGTGTCGGGGGTGTCGTCAATGATGACGTCGACGCCGGTGGCCGCTTCGAACGCGCGGATGTTGCGCCCCTCGCGTCCGATGATCCGGCCCTTCATTTCGTCCGACGGCAGCAGCACCGCCGACACGCTCGCCTCGGCCGTCTGCTCGGCGGCGATCCGCTGAATCGCGAGGGCGATGATCTTCTTCGCTTCGCGGTCGGCGTTCTTCCTGGCCTGCTCCGTGATGTTGCGGACCAGCGCCCCCGCCTCGTCGCGCGCCTCGGTTTCGATCCGCTGGATCAGCTCGAGTTTGGCTTCCTGCGCCGTCAAGCCGGCGACCTGCTCGAGCCGCGCGCCGATCTCCCGCTCGCGCTTGTTGAGGACGCCCGTGCGCTCCTGCAGCTGCTGGTCGAGCTTGCGCAGATCCTGCTCGCGGCGATCCACGCCGGCGAGCTTCTGGTCGAGGCTCTTGTGGAGGTTCTCGCGGACCGCCATGAGCTCTTCTTTGGCGGCCAGCACGAGGCGCTGACTCTGGTCCACCGCGCGACGCTCGACGCGCCGCCCCCATATGTAGAAGGCCAGTGCCGCGACGAGGACGCCGCTGAGCACGGCCGCAATGATACTGAACAGCTCGGCCATGGATCTATCTCCAACAGCGTGCTCAGAAGCACGCGAGGAATGTCAGCCGGCGGTCAGCGCCTTACGCCTCGCCGGAGGCAGCATCTTGGCGAGATCGTCGGCGACGGCTGCCAGGCGCGCCGCGACTTCCCGCTCTGTTTGCTTCGCCTGAAACAGCTCGTTCGTGATGTCGAGCGCCGCAAGAATCGCGGCCTTGTGCGTCTCGACCAACGGCCCCTGACTCAACACCTTCTTCAGCGCCTGATCGAGGTAGGCGGCGACTTCGCGCGTGTACTCGGGAGACAGGTCCGACCGGACGGTGTACTCCTCCCCGCCGATCATCACGCGGACGGCGTGCTTCTTTGCCGTCGTCACTTATGCCCTCCGTTGTCTCGTGCTTGCTCTTCCAGGAACGAGAGCCGCTGCATGAGGTCGTGAACGCGGGTGCGCGCCCCCTCGACCCGCTGCCGCAGCGACTTGTTCTCCGACTCGAGCTCGGTGTTCTTGACCGGGGCGCCCCGGGACTTCAGCTCCGATTCGGCTTTCTGGGCGCGCGAACGCCAGCCCGCCAACTCCTCCGCCACTTCACGGAGAATCGTTTCGAGCTGATCGATGGCATCCCGCGCATCACTCGGCGGGGGGAGCCTGTCGCCGTCGTACGCCAAGTCTCTCCTCCGCTGCTCTCAGCATTTTCTCGAGTACTGAGGCAGTTTCGGGTTCTGTCAAAGTCCGATCAGGTGCGCGGAACGTGCAGCGCCACGTGACGCCGCGTGTCCCGGCCGGCAACCCTTTCCCACGGTATTCATCCAGCACGTCGAGCCGCTCGAGCAGCGCACCGCCCTCACGACGCAACACTGCTGCGACTGCGGCCGCCGTGACGCCCGCCCCCCCCGGTACGACCAGGGACAGGTCGCGTACGACCGGTGGCTGAGTCGGTAACGGCTCATAGCGCACCATTGGCGGCGACGCGACGGCAATGCTGACTTCCAGTCCCAACAACGACCCCGCCCAGCGCGGTGCGTCCGCATCCAGGCGCGTCGCCGTTCCCACCGGCTCCCCGCCTTGCTTGCGCAGGGCCACCCAACCAGAGGCGGAGCCATTCGCTGCCGGTTGCACGTCGGAACCGGGGGCCGCGACGCCTACAGCTAACTCAAAGTGGTGCTTTAGGTCCCATATGTCCATATCAGGTAGTTTCGCAGCGTCGGACCCGTCGCTCCAATGGGGTGGATGCCGGGCCCCCGTCAGCACAATCGCGAGACGAAGTTCTTCCTGGGGCACGTTTCCCGTTTCCCGTTTCACGTTTCCCGGCTTGAACACCGTTCCCACCTCAAACAGCCGGATATCGCGCAGGCCCTGGCTCCAGTTGAATTCGACCCGGCGGATCAGCCCCGGGAGGAGCCGGCTGCGGAGGTGTGCCTCATCCTCCGAGAGCGGGTTTTGGACCCGGATCGCATCGGGCGAGTCGGCAGGGCCGAGCGGTAGCGTCCTTGCCTCGAGCAGGCCGGCGCGAGCCATCTGCTCACGGATCCGACGCAGCGTGAGCTCGGACGGCGCATCGGGGACGGTGCCGGGCCGATAGGGCCGCAGCTCGTCGGGGAACGAGTCATAGCCGCGCAGTCGCGCGACTTCCTCGATCAGGTCGACTTCGCGCGTGACGTCGGGACGCCAGCCGGGAATCTGCACCGCCAGACGGTCTTCCTTGGGCGCGGCGACGAAGCCGACCGCCGAGAGCAGCCGCTCGATTTCTTTCCGCGGCACGGCCACACCGAGCAGGTGACTGACGCGGGCTTCGCGCAGGAAAACCGAGCGCGGCTTCTGGGGTTCGGGCCAGAGATCCACGGGCGGCTCGCGCATCTCGCCACCGGCGACCGCTCGGATGAGATCGATCGCGCGCCCCAATGCGTCGGGCATCGCCAGCATGTCGATGCCCCGCTCGAAGCGGTAACTCGATTCGCTCGAGAGGCCAAGCGCCCGGCGCGTGCGGCGGATGCGCGTCGGCTGGAAGTAGGCGCACTCGAGCACGATGTCGGTCGTGCTCTCGGAGACTTCGGAGTCCGTGCTGCCCATGACGCCCGCGATGATCGTGGGTCGTTCGGCGTCGCAAATCGCAGTCATTTCAGCCGTCAGCCGTCGGCTCACTCCGTCCAGGGTGACGATGTGTTCGCCGGGCGTCGCTCGACGCACCGCCACCGCCGGCCCGCGCAGCTTGGCGAGATCGAACGCATGCAGCGGCTGATTGACCTCGAACAGGATGTAGTTCGTGGCGTCGACGATGTTGTTGATGGAGCGCTGGCCGACGCTCTGAAGCCGCGTCGCAAGCCAGGCGGGACTCTGCTGTACTTTGACGCCGCGGATGACCGCGATCATGTAGCGGGGAGCCCCTTCGGGGTCCTCGAGGCGGACTTCGACACCGTCAACGGCGGCGGTCAGGCGGTCAGGCGGTCGGGCGGTCACCGATTTCATGTGACCGCCTTGACCGCCGGGAATCACCGGGAGCTTTACGCTTGCACCGAAAGCGACCGCCAGCTCCCTTGCCACACCGCGATGACAGAGCAAGTCCGGTCTATTCGCCGAGACGTCAATGATGATTTGCTCGTCTGCGATTGGAACCGCCTCGAGAAACGGAGTACCCGGAGGAGCGTCGGTCTGCAACTCGAGGATGCCGGCATGGTCCACGCCGAGGCCGAGCTCTTTGGCGGAACAGAGCATGCCGTTGGATTCGACGCCGCGGATCTTACGGCGCTCGAGCTTGAGGCCACCGGGCAACGTCGCGCCGACGGGGGCGAAAGGATAGCTCTTCCCCGCCTGCACATTTTGCGCACCGCACACGACCTCCAGGGGTGCGTTCCCACCAGCATCGACGAAACATAAAGACAGCCGGTCGGCGTTCGGATGCTGCTTCACCTCGAGCACGCGCGCCACCACCACATCGCGCAAGTCCTGGTGGATCGGCACGACGCCGTCGACCGGCGCGACCTGCCGGGCCAACCGGTCGGCGACGTCCTGGCCCTCGAGGGGCTTCCCCAGCAGGGCCTCCAGCCAGCGGCGCGAGACGATCATCCGCTGAACTGTTCCAGGAACCGCACGTCGCTATCGAAGAACAACCGGATATCGGGAATGCCGTGGCGCAGCATCGCGATGCGCTCCGGCCCCATGCCCCACGCGAAGCCCGTGTACTTCTCGCTGTCGAGTTTGCAATTCTCCAGGACCGCGGGATGGACCATCCCCGAGCCCAGGATCTCCATCCAGCCGGTCTGCTTGCAGGCCGCGCACCCGGCGCCGCCGCAGATCTGACACTGCACGTCCATCTCGGCGGACGGCTCGGTGAACGGAAAGAACGACGGGCGGAAGCGCACCTTCGTCGTCGGCGTGAAGATACGCCGCGCGAAAGCCGCCAGCGTCGCCTTGAAATCGACGAAGGTGATGCCCTCATCGACGGCGAAGCCCTCGATCTGCTCGAACACCGGCGAGTGCGACGCATCGAACGGATCGCGGCGGTAGCAGCGTCCCGGGACGACGATGCGAATCGGCGGCGGGTAGCTCTCGAGGGTGCGGATCTGCACGGGCGAGGTGTGCGTCCGCAGCAGCACGTCGCCGCCCAGGTAAAAGCTGTCCTGCGCGTCGAGCGCCGGATGGTCTTTGGGAAAGTTCAGCGCGTAGAAGTTGTAGCGCTCCGTCTCGGCTTCCGGGCCGACCACGCGCGTGAAGCCCAGCTCGCGGAAGACGTCGCAGATCTCGTCCACCACCTGCGTGACGAGGTGCAGCCCGCCGCGCCACTGGCGCCGGCCCGGCATAGTGAGGTCGACATCGGCGAGACTCGTCGCGCCGCGCTTGAGCTCACTCTCGCGCGCTGCGATGGCGCGTTCGAGCTCCCGCTTCAAGGCATTCGCGGCTCCGCCGACTTCCCGTCGTGTGTCGGGGGCCAGCGTGGGGAGCGCTTTGAGAATATCGGTGAGAGCACCGGCCTTGCGGCCCAGGAGCTCGGTTTTGAGCTCCTGGAGACGGCGTTCGTCCGCGTGCGGGATCTCTTTGAGACGCTCCCGCAACGATTCTAGGGCTGCAAGGATTTCTTCGCGACCTCCGCCAACTGTTCAAAGGCCGCCGGATCCCGGACGGCGAGATCGGCGAGGATCTTCCGGTTGATCTCGACGCCCGCCTTACGCAGACCATTCATGAGGCGGTTATACGAAAGCGCGTGCAATCGCGCCGCCGCGTTGATGCGCGTGATCCAGAGGCGGCGGAACTCGACCTTCTTGCTGCGGCGGTCGCGATAGGCGTACTTGGCGGCCCGCTCGGTCGCTTCCTTGGCGGCCTTCCAGAGTTTGCTGCGCCCGCCCCAGTATCCCTTGGCGAGCTTCATCACCTTGTTCTTGCGCTTCAGGCGCGCAACGTTGCTTTTGACGCGAGGCATGAGATCTCCTTACGCCATCAGCAGGCGCTTGAGGCGACGGTCGGCATGCGAGACGAGCGTCGCCTTGCGCAGGTGGCGCTTCCGTTTCGGATGCTTCGAGGTCAGGATGTGGCGCTTGTAGGCCCGATAGCGACGCAGCTTGCCGGTGCCGGTGAGGCGGATCCGTTTCCGCAGGGCGCGCTTCGATTTCATCTTCGGCATTGCTAGCTCATTTCGGTGCGAGGACCATCGACATATTGCGGCCCTCGAGTTTCGGTTCCTGCTCGATCTTTCCAATGTCTTTCAGTTCCTGCGCCACACGATCCAGGACTTCCCGGCCCAGCTCGATGTGCGCCATCTGCCGGCCGCGGTACATCATCGTGACCTTCACCTTGTTGCCGTCCGCCAGGAACTCGCGGGCATGCCGGGTCTTGAAGTCGAAATCGTGATCGTCGATCCCGGGGCGATATTTCACTTCCTTGAGGTGAATCACGTGCTGCTTCTTCTTGGCGGCACGCGCCGCCTTCGCCTGCTCGAACTTGAACTTCCCATAATCCATGATCTTGACGACGGGCGGCCGGGCGAGCGGCGCGACTTCCACCAGATCCAGGCCCCGTTCGTTCGCGGCGGCGATCGCTTCATCGATCGTCAACACCCCCAGCTGGTCGCCGTTGTCCGCGATCACGCGCACCGGACTGATCCGGATCTGCCGATTGACGCGCGTGCGCGGTGCTTTGCTGTTGTCGAGAGGTGGCAGCTGTGCGATCTCCTTTACAGAAGTAAAAAAAGCGGACCCCGATTACCCCAAGATCCGCAATTCCTCACCGAGCGGTGAGGTCTCGAGAACCCTGACGCACTCTCAACGAGAGGCTTGGGGGTGGGGCCGCAGCCCACTTCCATATTGTCGACACCAAACTAGCCGAGCACCTGCTGCTCGACAAGTCCAAACCCCTTGTCTTCCCGCGCCAGGCGACCGGACACGATTTGAGGGTCGTGCTCGAACACCAGCAACCACCCCTCAGCCTCGGCCCGCTGGTAGATCCGCCGCCGTGTCTCGAGCGTCACGAGGGGCTGCAAGTCGTAGCCCATGATCCAGGGCAACGGCAGATGCGCCGCCGTCGGGACGAGATCGGCGATGAAGCAGGCCTTCTCCCCGCCGCTCTCGACGAGGATCGACTGGTGATACGGGACATGCCCCGGCGTCGGCAGGGCGTGGATGCCCGGCAGGATCTCCGTTTCGCCGTCGATCAGCTGAAACGGCACGCCCTGGAAGTTGTGGGCGAGATAGCTGCCCGCGGTGCGCTCATTGGTATGCCGCGCGAAGGCGAGCTCTTCCTGCTGCACCACGTAGCGGGCCTTGGGAAATGCCAAGCCCACCTTCCCCGCGGGATCGATCCAGTTATCGCCGCCGGCGTGGTCGAAATGCAGGTGGGTATTGATCACCCAGCGAATATCGTCCGGTCCATGGCCCAGCTCGCGCAACGCATCTTCCAACTTGGTTCTTCCATCCTGGCCAGCGTTGTCAACGCCGTAGATGCCGATGAACTTCTCGTTCTCCTTGTTGCCGATCCCGGTATCGATCAAGACGAGCCCATCGTCGTGCTCGATGAGCAGGCAACGCAGCGCGAGCGGAATGCGATTGCGATCGTCGGGCTGAGCTCGGCGAGACCAGAGCACCTTCGGAACGACACCGAACATGGCGCCGCCGTCTAAGTGCTGTCTACCACCTTCCAACGCATGACAAGTGAAGTGACCTACACGGAATGTGGTGTGGGTCATTGATTGCGGATTTCGGATTGCGGATTGCGGATTGTTACGGACCCTGCATTGTCAATCCGCAATCCGCAATCGCCAATCCGCAATTGCTCCAGATCCGCCAGGCACACCGCCCCGTTGCCCTGCGCCAATTTCAACAAGCGCGCCAGGCACTTCGCCGCCGCGACTGCGTCTCCCGTGGCCCGATGCCTTCCCTCAATTTCAATCCCGAAGTGATAACTCACCGTGTCGAGGTTCCGGCGCGGCAGGTCGGGGAGGAGCTTGCGCGCCAGCCGCACCGTGCACACCCGCGGCCCTTGCAGCAGCAGTCCCGTCGCCCGCTCGATCTCCGTCGACACGAATGCCCAGTCGAAGCGCGCGTTGTGAGCGACGAAGACACAACCGTCGAGCGCGGCGAGCAGCTGCTCGGCGATATCGGCAAAGAACGGCGCCCGAGACAACATCGACGGCACGATGCCCGTGAGGCCTTGGACGAATGGCGGCGTCGGAATGCCGGGGTTGACGAGCGAGTGGAATGCGACGCGGCCATCGAGCATCACGATGGCAATCTCGATGATGCGGTCGCCGCGGAACGCGCGCACGCCCGTCGTTTCCACGTCCACGACCGCCCAGCGGCAGGCGTCGAGTGCCGGGCTGGCCTCCGCGGGCGGTGTCGCCAGGGTCCAACGGCCATCGGCCGTGCGGACGAAGCGCGGATCGGGCGCGAGCAGCGCCGCGGCGATGCGATCGGCGGTGTGGCGGTTCGCCTGCGCGATGCCGAGCACGTCGCGCACGATCGCCAGGCTCGCCGCGGGCCCCCCCCCCCCGCTCTGCAGAAAGGCGACCGTCCGGGCGGAGAGTGACGAGGAGGGCAGCGCGTGCAGCCCGGTCAGAGATCGTCCCGTCGCAGCGGCAGCGTCATGCAGCGCGGGCCGCCGCCGCCGCGCACCAGCTCGCCGCCGTCGATCGAGATCACGGCGCGCTCGTGGTCGCCCAGCGTCTCGTCGCCGGTGAGCAGGTTGACGGCGGAGATCAACCGAAATCCGGCATTGCTGAGCTCGCCGAGCGTGGCGTCGTTGCGATCGTAGCTGAGGATCACTCCCGGCCGCACCGCGAACGAGTTGCAGGCCGACGCCCACTGCTCGCGTTCCTGCACGGTGCGCTGGTTGCCGCCGCAGAAGATCGGCTCGAGCGGATGGTCCACGGCCTGCATCGCGGCGAAGAAGTTTGGCACCTCTTTCACACCCTTCGACCGTTTCCGGCGGTGTAAGACTGCCAGGCGTTCCGGACCGACGAAGTGCGGCGGATAGACGACGCACAGCTCGCGGTCCAGCTGGGTAAAGATCATGTCGAGATGAATCGCGGTGCGCTCGGCGGGCAGCACGACGATGATCACGTCGGTCACGCTGCAATGCTGGAAGACGAGGTCGCACAGCAGATCGAGCGCCGCCGGGCTGGACCGCTCGCTGAAGCCCAGCAGCAGCAGGTCGGGGCGGACGGGATGCACGTCGCCGCCCTCGAGGGTGTAGTTGATGCGCTTTTCTTCGGAGCCGTCGTAGAGAATCCCGGCATTCTCGAACTTGGCGTCGTAGCGGAACAGCGCTTTGACCAGCATCTCCTCCGTCCAGCGCACGCCGTGGCGCATCGATCCGATGATCGAATGCTCGCCGATCACGATGCCCACGTCGCGCGTGAAGAAAAGGTTGGGCAGCGGCGGCAGCGCGTACGCGACCTCGTTCAGCGCGCGCGCGATCGGTCCGCCGTCCTCCAGCGCGCCCTCCACCATCAGCGCGACGAAATCTTCGGACGACAGCGCGGCGAGCTGCTTGGCGAGCGCGTCCGAGGGCACCACCTCGAGCGCGCGCGTCGTCAGGAACTCGCGCACCTCGGGGCGGCCCGCGATCTCCACCAGCGAGTCGCGCACTTCATGCACATCGGCGAAGCGCTCCAGTACCGCAACCAGGCGCCGGTGCTCGCGCTGCGCGATCTCGAGATCGATGATGTCGTCGTAGAGGTAGTCTTCGCGCGTCCCGGGCGTGACGGCGACCAGCTCTTTACCAGGGGTGTGGACCAGAACAGACCGGAGGGCGCCGATTTCGGAGGTGACGTGAACCCGAGGCATGGGGAGTAAAGTTAACGGTTGGCCAGCGAGTAGCTCAGCGTCTCCAGTTCCAGCGCCATGTTCACGGTCTTGACTTCGACGTCAGCAGGAACGCTGAGCGGCACGGGCGCAAAATTGAGAATGGCCTTCACGCCGCTCCGCACCAGCCGGTCCACCACCTGTTGCGCCGACTCCGCGGGCGTCGCCACGATGGCGATATCGCTCGGATCCTTCTTCAGGTCGGACTCGAGATGCTTCACGTCGCGCACGACGAGCCCGTTCCAGCGCGAGCCGATTTTGCGCGCGTCCTGATCGTAGATCGCCGTGATGTGAAAGCCGCGTTGGCGAAAGCCGTGATACTGGACGAGCGCCCCACCCATCCGCCCGGCGCCGACCAGCACGACGCGGTAGCCGCGCTCGAGGCCGAGAATGTCGCGGATCCGGCGCGTCAACTCGGGAACGGCATATCCCAGCCCCCGCTTCCCGAACGAGCCGAAGAAGGAAAGGTCTTTGCGGACCTGCGCCGAGGTGGTGCCGCCGAGGCGCGCCAGCTCTCCTGAGGAGATGGTGGAGCGGCCCTGGGTGTTGGCCTGCTCGAGGAATCGCAGGTACACGGACAGCCGGCGGACCGTGCTGTCGGAGATCTTCCGCATTGTGAACTATTTCACAATGGGGGACCTCGGCGCAAGAGCCGGTTTGCGGGCGCGAATGAACGCTCCCATGACTCGACCGCTGACCTCACGCGCCAACACCTCGTCGAACCCTGCGTCTGTCAACTCGTAGATGCGCGTCGGTTCGATATCGATATCCACGAAGCCAGCGTCGCCAAGCAGGCGTCGGTACTCCTCCTCGGCCAAGGCCCCAGCGATACAACCGACCCACAGCTCCATGCTGCGACGCACCACGTCAGGGACTTCGCCTCGGCACACGACGTCCGATACGGCGAAGCGGCCGCCGGGACGCAGCACGCGAAAGGCCTCGTTGAGAACTCGGCCCTTGTCGGCGGAAAGATTGATGACGCAGTTGGAGATGATGACATCAACCGATTGTGCTGGCAGCGGGATGTTTTCGATCTCGCCCTTGAGGAACTCGACGTTGGTCGCGCCCGCTTTCGCCTGATTCTCACGTGCCAGCGCGAGCATTTCGTCGGTCATGTCGAGCCCATAGGCTTTGCCGGTCGGGCCCACACGCTTGGCCGATAGCAGGACGTCAATGCCGCCGCCCGAGCCGAGGTCGAGCACGACTTCGCCTTCATGCAGGTCCGCGAGCGCGGTCGGATTGCCGCAGCCGAGCGAGGCCAGGATCGCACCCTCTGGAAGCGCGCGGGTTTGGGAAGCGTCGTACAAGTTTTCGCTTATGGGATCGCACCCGCAGGCGCCGCGCTGAGCCTTGAGCGCTGCTTCAGCATACTTCTGTTTGACGGTCTCTTTGATGTCGTGCTCGCTCATCTTGGCCTTCCAGACTTAGGTGGGAATCAGTCACAACAGGCGACGGCGCAGCTGCCAGCATGCTTTCCCGGCTTCACGGACTTTGTGTATGCGGCGATCTGGTCCAGCGTCTCCCGCTGCAGCCCGTAAAACATCCACCGCCCCTCTTTGCGATCGGCGATCAGCCCGGCGTCCTTCAGCACCTTCAGATGAAAGGACAGACGCGACTGCGCGATACCCAGTACCTGCTCCAGCTCGCACACGCAGCGTTCCTTGTGGGACAGCATTTCGACGATTTGCACGCGCGCTTCATCGGACAGGGCGTGAAACCACAGGGCGATCGTCGCGGTGTCGGGTCGGCTAGCAGTCGTCATACGACATAACATATCAAGTTTTCTTGATACGTCAATCCTGGCACCCATCCAGGGGGCACGTTCCCCGATGCGCCCCAGGCAACACCATGTGCATGAACGTGATCATCAAATCGAGCGTCTCCTTGCGCAGCGTGCTGTACCTCCACTGACCATTGCGCCGCTCGTCAATAAGTCTCGACTCCCTCAGCACTTTCAGATGAAAAGACACGCGTGAGCGCGGGACGTTGAGGAGACTCTGGAGCTCTCCGGCGGCGCGATCCCGTTGCGATAACAACTCCAGAATGTCGAGACGCGTCGTGTCCGAAAGCGCGTGGAACCATTGCGCGACGCGCGCCAACTGGAGATCCAGGGCATGCGGAAGGTGCGGCAAACCCGGACGCTGCCGAGGCCAGTCTTGCGCAATGCGGAGGAGGATGCTGCGGCGCATGGGCACAGCCTAGTACCACCATTTCAAGAATTGTTGAAATGGCTGGCAGGGCCTATCCTTGCCCGCGCGCCGATCGCAACAGTCGGACGAACCCCTCGGGCGGAAGCCGTTCGGGACGCACAACGGGATCGAAACCGAGTGCTCTCAGTTTCGCATCATTTAGCCCCGGCACGGCGTTTTTTAGCTGCTTCCGACGCTTACTGAAACAGGCGGTCACGAAGGATCGAAACGCCGCGACCTCTTCCGGTCTGATCAGCGGTTCCGTCAAGGGTGTAAGGCGGATCAACGCACTTCTCACCTTCGGCGGCGGCCGAAATGCGCCAGGTGCCACCGTAAACAGCTTCTCCACGCTAGCCACCGCTTGCACGCCTACAGACAACGCTCCGTAGGTCTTGCCTCCCGGCTGGGCCGCAATCCGATCCGCAACCTCCGCCTGCACCAGGAACACGATCCTGTTCGGCAACGGTGGGGTGAGCGCCTTATCCAGCAAAGGTGAAGTGATGTAATACGGGATGTTGCCGACGATCTTGGCTACGCGCGGCCAATCGACACGCAGCGCATCGCCTTCCATCACCGTCAGGTGTTCTCGCGTAAGCGCCTTGGCGAGTTCGCGATCCTTCTCGATCGCAATGACGTTCAACCCGCGGGCCAGCAAAACGTCAGTGAGAGTTCCCCGCCCCGGCCCGATCTCCAGCACCGTTTCCCCCGGTTGCGGATCCAGTGCATCCGCAATCCGCCCCAGAATCCCGGGGTCCGTCAGAAAATGCTGGCCCAGCCGTCTCAAACTTTGAGCAATACGACCGTGCGATCGTCGTTGGCGGGCGCGCCGCCGGTATACGCGGCGATGTCGGTAAAAACGGCCTCCAGAATATGACGTGCCGGCCGTGTACGAAGATTGACGACGTGGCTCAAGACCCGCTGCTCGCCGAACCGTTCGCCGTTCGGGCCGCGCGCGTCGGCCAGGCCATCGGTGAAGAGACAGAGAATCGCCTTGCCGCGCTCGAACGGCAGCATGCGTTCCTGGCCGCCGTTCCCGAGACCGAGCGGCGGCCGGGTCGCGTCCAGACGCGTCACGGTGCCGGAGTCCGTCGACACCAAAAACGCGTGCGGGTGACCGGCATTGGCGTAGGTGAGCGTGCCGTTCGCGGGATCGACGACCGCATAGCACAGCGTCAGGAACATCTCCGTCTCCGCCAGCTCCTCTTGCAGCGACATCTCGAGCCGCCGCAACGCCTCATGCGGCGATTCCGCGGTCTCGGCGTGAATGCCGGAGGCGGCCATCGCCAGCGCCATGATGAGTGCGGCGCCGAACCCGTGGCTCGAGACGTCGCCGATCATCACACCAATCCGCTCCCCATGCAAACTGAGCAGATTATAAAAGTCTCCCCCAACCGATTCGGCAGGACGACACCGCGCCGCCACGTCCCCCTTGGACGCGACGACGGCGGGCGACGGCAGCAGCTTGAGCTGCAGGTCGTGCGCCAGCTCCAGCTCGCGGCGCACGCGCTGCTGGCCGAGATCGCGCTCGACCAGGCGCGCGTTCTCGATCGCCGCGCCGATCTGATTGGCAATGGCGGCGACCAGTTTCCGATCGCCCGCGGTGAAGGCATCCCCACCGGTCCGGTCGGTCAGATTGATGACGCCGATCGGGGTCGGCACGCGCCCCGGCGAGGCGTACACGACCGGCACCGACAGGAACGCCTGCCCGCGATATTGCCGCTCGACCGGATTGGGCGGTTTCTGCGCGCGCTGATCGGTGGGGTCGTAGCTGATGATGCGCATCTCGCGAAACACGCGCGCCGCGACCGACTTCGGGTCGTCCACCTCGATCGGCTCGATTTCGCCGAGCTCCACGCCGCGTGCGGCGACGAGCCGTAACACGTTGGCGCGCGGTTCGTGGACCAGCAGCGTCGCGCGCCGCGCGCGCACGACGGCCGATACCTCGCGCAAGATACGATTGGCCGCTTCATCCAACCGGACGGTGTGGCCGAGGATCTCGCTGATCGTGTAGATCAGATCGATTTCCTCGTACCGCCCCGACAGCTCGGCGGCGACCTGCGTCGTCTCCTGCTCGGCGTCGAGCACGGCGCCGACAATTTCCGCGAGCTGGGGGGGGGGAGCACCGTGGTTCCCCTCCCCCTGTCCGCGAATCTCCAGCCAGGCGCCTTCGACATTGGGAATCGGTTGAAACCAGGCGCCACCGTTCGGCGTCGGCGTCCCACCCGGCGTCTGGGCGCGCCACAGCCGCAGCGTGGTGCCCGAAAGGGCCGACAGCACCGGCAGCAGGCGCTCGAGCCGCGTCACCCCGCTCGGAGAGTCAGGCAAATGCCGTTGCCTTTCTCGTTGAACGCCACTTCGTCGACCAGGTGGCGGATGACGAACAGCCCGCGCCCGTACTCGCGCTCGAGATTGTCGGGATGGGTCGGGTCGGGCACCTGCGTCGCGTCGTAGCCGCCGCCGTCGTCGATCACGTAGATGCGCACAAAGTCGCGGCCGAACTCCACGCTGACGCGCACGGAGCGCGCGGGGTTCTCGCCCGTGCCATAGCGAATGGCGTTGCCCAGGGCTTCGGCCAGAGCGGTGCGGAGGTTGAAGCTGATGCGGCGGGGGGAGAGCGTGCCGGGAGGCAGATGCGTCGCGACCAGCTCGACCGCGTCGCCGACCATCCCGAGATCGCTGGGGACGTCGAGCCTCATTGAGCCGGACGTCACATCCAATCGTAGACTCAAAAGGCTGCGAGCGCCTCCTCGGCGGTCCGGCTGATGGCGAACAGCGTGTCGAGCTTGGTGAGCTCGAACAGTGTCTGGAGATCGGCATTGAGGCCGGCGAGCCGCAGCTCCCCACCCTGTTCGCGGATTTTCTTGGAGAGCGACACCAGCACGCCGAGCCCCGATGAGTCTATGTATCCCGTCTTACTAAAATCAATCACGAATTTGCGGGAGCTTTCCTCGAGCGCGTCGAGAATCTTCTGCTTCAGCTCCTGGCGGTTGCCGACGATGAGCTGGCCCTCCACACCGACGACGACGACGCCGCTCTTGTCCTTCTTCAGGGTGAACCGCATGCCGGATTACCCCTTCCGCGTTTGGAGAATCGCAATCGCCGCCGTGTCCACAATATCATCGGCGGTCGCGCCGCGCGACAGGTCCGCGATCGGTTTCGCCAGTCCCTG
>DASPXD010000177.1:0-13888 GCA_035637435.1 Gemmatimonadales bacterium | reverse complement strand
CGCACGAAGATGAAGCTGGGCGTCTGCGCCGGTGCGATCGCCGCGGCACCAACGCAGAGCAGAATGGAGGCAACCGCGGCGCGTGATTGCACGACCTCAATTTACATGTGCGACCTCGCCGCGCTTCCACAATGCTGCGTTAGAACTTTGCTACAAGCGGTAAGACAGACCCAACCCGACACCGTAGCGCCATGTCGCGCGTCTTTCGAATTCCGGTGGCACATCGTCAGCGTTGAACCACGACGGTGATAGCATCCCCTCAAGGCGGACGGATCCTAGCAGACGATTCGTAACCGACCATTCGTAGGCGACGCCACCCAGTGCGCCGGCACGTAACCGGAATTCACCATCGAAATCCCACAGGTGGAGGGCGGGCCCCAGTTCAACCCTCACCGCTCCGCTCGGCCCAATCCCTCCCACCCGGGTGTTCACCAGCATTGAAAGCTCAAGCAGTCGGCCGGTCGTCTTGTCTGTCAGGTTGACGCCACTACCAGCGACCGCAAACCCTGTATTCGCGTAGGAAATGCGCAACGCAGAACCCCACCTGTTCCAGCGCTTGTCGAGCCGGAGTGACACACTTGCCCCACCCCCCGGCCGTCCCTCTGAGGCGACGTGACTCACGGACGTATCATGCGCCGACCCTCTGTAGCGAGTCGTAGCTAATTCAACCCCCATGAACCACTGGGACGCGGCGGGGCTGACGGCTCCAGAGAGCAAGCAAATCAGCGACACGAGAGGACGCATAGAACCTTTGCGCTCAGTACATGACCAGGTTGATCCAGCCGTTGGTAATGTTGTCATCGCCTTTCACGAACCAGTTGTAGCCGGGATAGAAGTCGCCGACGATGCGGTCCTCGACGGCGTTCCCCACAAGGTCGTCGTCCGTCTTGATCCAGCTTGCCAGAGCCTGAAAGATGTTGTAGGCCGACCGCGCGAACCCGTAGTACTTCCTGATCGTGGTGCTCGAGTCATTCCCCGATGTGTACAGCCGATAGACGCTGTCCACCACAAACACGATTCTCTGGAATCGATTTGGGTCAGTCTTGATCTGACACTCCGTATCGTCATCCTCGACCACAAACACGCGGATATTGGAATTCGGATGCGCTGCGTTGTACGTATCGAGTTGTTGCTTCGAAAACAGCAGCACCCGCCCCGACCAATCCAGATCGTTCTGATCGAATGCGTACGGGCCCCCCGCATGCTCACCGGCACATTGATAGTCCTTCAACGAGTCCGTCTGCCCCAGCTGCCCCAGGATATGCACCTCAAATTCGGGTGACCCCTTCAACCAGCCTTCAAAGTCTTGTACGAAGTGGCTTTTGGTCATGTACAGGCCGGGGGGTGGCGGCACATCGCCGATCGCCCCACCACCGGTGTCACAGTCTTCGAGGCAGGTTTGGCGCGCCGGCCGGACGGAGAAGTCCGTCTCCACCGGCACCAGCGCGAGCACGGGAGTCGCCGGCGGCGTCTTGGGATCGAGCACGTGGCGCCGGCCGTCGGGATCGAACGCGATCGGTGGGTCGTCGTCGGTCAACGCCGTCGCCACGAGCACCTGCTCATCGCCGGTCCACGCCGCCCGATGCGCGGCGACGGGGAAGTAGACCTCGAGCGCGATGGCGGTTTTCGCCTGCTCGGCAAGGCCATCCTTGGTCGTAGCGTTCTCGGCGGCGATTTCGCGCAGCGCCCGGCCGCTGTTCGCGGCGAGGAACGTTTCGAACTGCAGCTTGTGCTCGACGAATGGCGAGGCATCGAGCTGCGCCTTCAGATAGGCCCGGAACGCCGGGTTCCTGAGCCCCTTCGCGACCATCTTGGCCAGCGCCTCGGGGCGCTTGGACGACGGCGCGACGTCGGCGACCGACATGGCGTCGGGCGGCGTGACCGTTCGGTCCGTGCAGGCGGCGGCGAGCAGCAATGCCGCCACGGCGAGACTGCGATTCCACATAAGCCCTCCTGGTAAGAGTGGAGAGCCATAGTGGCGATGTACGGCGGTTGACTACACTCCTTTCCTTGCGACACGGCACTGAAAGACGCGAGATTCACGGGCCGATGTTTCTTCTCCTCCTCACTCTCCTGGCACCCGATTCGACCTACTGGCAACAGCGGGTCGCGTATGCGATCGACGCCTCGCTCGACGAGCCAAGCGGCGTACTGCGCGGCCATGTGTCCATCCGCTATGTGAATCAGTCGCCCGATACCCTGCGCGACTTTTACGTCCACCAGTACCTCAACGCGTTCCGCCCGGGCTCGCGCTGGGCCGCGGCCGACTCCGCCGAAGGCCGCGTGCGCTTTCAGCACATGAAGGATCCCGACTACGCGTTCGAGCGGATCACGGCGGCGATGGTGATGGGTGAGCACCGCGCGCCGGATTACCCGTACGCGCCCGACTCCACGATCGCGCATTGGCGATTGCCGCGTGCATTGGCGCCCGGCGATTCATGCGTCGTCGACATCACGTGGCAGGCGCGTCCCTCGACGCTGCCGCGGCGGCAAGGACGGCGGGGCCGGCGCTTCGACTTCGCGCAGTGGTATCCGAAAGTCGTGGTGTACGACAAGTACGGGTGGGAAGACCATCCACTCTATCCGGCCGGGGAGTTCTACGGCGAGTTTGCGAGCTACGACGTGATGCTGGATCTGGCTTCCGACCAGGTGGTTGGGGCGACGGGCGTGGCGGTCGATGGTGATCCTGGTTGGCAAAAGGCGGCGGTCGCCGGCGGTGCGATCGACTATCAACGCAGCTGGTACGGGCGGTCGGGCGGTCGGTGCGGATCCGTAGGTCCAGGGCGCAAGTGTGTCCGTTTCTTTGCGGACTCCGTCCATCATTTCGCGTTCTCGCTCAACCCCGATTACCGCTACGAGGAAGGCCGCTACAAGGACGTCGTGGTGCGTGTCCTCTACCAGCCCGGCGACAGCGCGACGTGGGGAAAGGGCATTGCCGTCGCACGCACGCAAATGGCGCTCGCCTGGCTCGATTCGCTGTACGGCAAGTTCGCGTGGCCGCAAATCACCAACGTGCACCGCATCGAAGGGGGCGGCACCGAATTCCCGATGATGATCATGGACGGCAGCGCCGGCCTCGGCCTCATCGTCCACGAGCTGGGCCACAACTACACGATGGGCATCCTTGCGAACAACGAGTGGCGCGAAGGATGGCTCGACGAAGGATTCACCAGCTTCCAAACCGGCTGGTTTTTCGAGGCGCACGGCGAAGGGCCGGGATATCCGGGTGTCGAAAGCGAGATCCTGTTCTGGGACCTGGACCGCTGGAGCGAGCCGGTGTCGATGATCAGCGAGCACTACCGCGATTTCCAGACGTACAACACGATGATCTACGACAAGGCGCAGCTGTTTTTCGAGCAGCTGCGTTACGTCGTGGGCGATGACGTGATGCGGCAGATCCTGCGCACCTACTACGCGCGCTGGCGTTTGAAACACGTCGATGAGAACGCCTTCCGGAGCGTCGCCGAGGAAGTGTCGCATCAGGACCTGCGCTGGCTGTTTGCCCAGTGGCTCCATGGGACGCCGTTAATCGACTATCGGTTGGACAAGGTGCAGCGACGCCGCCTCGCTGACGGCAGATGGCTGACGGCAGTCGTCATCAGTCGTCAAGGCGACGGCTGGATGCCGATCGAAATCGGGGACAAGAAGCGGATCTACGCCCGGTCGAGCGGCGAGCCGCTGAGCGAGCGTGTGCAGTTCGTGACCGACAGCGAGCCGGGGCGCCTGATGCTCGATCCGCGCCAGCGGGCGCATGACTGGAACGCGCTGAACAACCACGAGAAGCGGGGATGGTTCGGGAGCCGGGAAGGGAATGAGCATACTCGTCTGGACAACCCGACCCGTGAGGAGTCTCGCCGCGATGGGATGGTGCACAGTCTCCTGCCGCTCATCTGGTACAACGACTACGGCGGCTGGACCGGCGGCTTACGCACCCGAACGAACTATCTCGGCCGGTTTGAACAGAATGTGGAAGTGCTCTCCTACGGGCTCGATCCCGATGCGACACACCGCTTCGGCTGGTACGCCCGATTCGGCAATCCCGTCAGTCATCCGATGCCTCGCACCGACGCCAGCGCTGCCTTCTGGAGTGTCGAGGGCAGAACCGGGATTGCACTGCACGCCGATCGGTCACTCGCCGAGCATTTGGGAGCTGGCCCAGACCGCCACGCCGGCTTCGACGCGATCTGGATGGCGGTGAGCGACCTCGGCTACGAGGACCGGCGGCTGTGGGACGACGCCGGCACGATCGAGGCCGGACCCTGGGCGTCCGTCACGAGCCAGCGTGGCTCCAAACTGTGGAACGCGCGAGTCGCGCTGCGGGGTGGGCTGGTGTATCGCAATCCTGGTCCCGGCGTGCAGGCAACCAATCGTTACGACGTCGAGGGCTTCGGGCGGGCCACCGGCGCAGTGAGTCTGCGCATGCCGTTCCTATTGAAAACGACGCTGGGCGCTCGACTCTTCGGCGGAACCTACCTCGCGCACCACCTTCCGCCGCTGCAGCGGCGGATCATGCTCGGCGGCGCTGACCCGTACGAAACGTTCACCAATCCTCTATTACGGAGCCGCGGTGCGCTGTTCGTCCGGCCCGATTTCCACTACCATGCCCCGGGAGACGCGAATCTGCGCGGCTTTCGTCCCGACCTCGGCGGTCGCTGGGCGGTCGCACTGAACCTCGAGGGCACCAAGACCCTCTACAAGAGCGTCGCGCTCGAAGCCTTCGCCGACGCCGGCATCGTCGATCCTCGCGCGATCCCGCCGGTCCCCGCGAGCCAGTCGTACACGACGCTGTACGACGGCGGCGTGGGTGTGGTCACGCGACACAGCATCAACGATCTTAGTTGGACCATGCGATTCGAGACTCCCCTACTTGCTAACCGGTGGGATTATGCGAACGGTGGTACGGGTAAGCGTGTGTCATTTCGCTGGCTTGTAAGCCTAGAGCCGAGCTTTTGAACGAGCGCCGCGCGTTTTTCCAGGACACGATCGGCCGCCTGCTGCACGAGGTGGCTCGGCGGACGGAGGAGCGCGTCGCGCCGAAGCGCTGGTTCCGGCCGCCGGGTGCGGCGCCGGAGGTGGCGTTTGTCGCGGCGTGCACGCGCTGCGGCGATTGCATCGACGTCTGTCCCGTGCATGCGATTCTCAAGATGCCGGCGAACGACGGCGGCCTCGCCGCCGGAACGCCCTACATCGATCCCGCGGCGCGGGCGTGCATCGTGTGCGAAGACATGCCGTGTGCCGCCGCGTGCGAAACCGGCGCCCTGACGCGCGTCCCGTGGGAATCGGTGCATATGGGCATCCTCGAGCTCGACCCGCAGCGCTGCATCACGTTTCAGGGCGCCGAATGCGGCGTGTGTGCGCGGGCGTGTCCGGTAGGCGAGCGAGCGCTCGCCTTGGATGACCGTGGCCATCCGGTCCTCAAGCCGGAAGGGTGCGTCGGGTGCGGGGTATGTGTGACGGCATGCGTGACGATCCCCTCGTCGCTGAAACTGAGGCTCGCGTGAGTCCGCCCGCTGTGCCCTACCGCGTCGAGAAACCGTGGGGGCACGAGCTCATCTGGGCCAAGGCCGACCGCTACGTCGGCAAGATCCTGCATATCGAGCCCGGTCACGTGCTCTCGCTGCAGTATCACAACAAGAAGGATGAGTCGATCTACGTGCTCTCGGGCGAGATCATCCTGCGGATCCAGCAGGGCGAGACGCTGATCGAGCGTCGCGTGCGCGCCGGCGAGGCCTTTCACATTCCCCCCAAACAGATCCATCAATTCGAGGCCGTCGTCATGACCGATTTGCTCGAGGCATCGACGCCGGAGCTCGACGACATCGTGCGGCTCAAGGATCGCTACGGACGGGTGCCATGAAGGTCATCATGCCGATGGCGGGAAAGGGCACGCGGCTCCTGCCGCTGACGAAGCGCGTTCCCAAGCCGCTCGTGAACGTCGCCGGCCGCCCCGTGATGGACTACGTGATGGATGCCCTGCGCCGCGCGGGACAGCTCGAGGAGCTGATCATCATCACGGGACATCTGAAAGAGAAGGTCGAGGCATACGTCCGGAAGCACTACGACATCCCGCCGCGCTTCATCGAGCAGAAGGTCCTCGACGGCACGGCCGGCGCCGTGAACCTGGCCCGGCCGTATGTCGACGGGCCCGTGATCGTCATTTTTGTGGACACGTTATTCGACGCCGATCTTTCCATCGTCCAGACAACGAAGGCGGACGGCATCATCTGGACGAAAGAGGTGGAGGACTACCAGCGGTTCGGCGTGGTGGTGGCCGACAAGCAAGGACACATGACGAAGATCGTCGAGAAGCCGAGCACGCCGATTTCCAGACGCGCCAATATCGGTCTGCAATACGTGAAGGATTGGCGCTCGTTGTTCGACGGGATCGAGCACGTGTTGAAAAGCCCACCCGGGAAAGGCGGGGAGTTCTATCTCACGGACGCATTCCAGTACATGGTGGACCACGGGAAAAAACTCTTCGTCAGCGAAGTGGGCGGCTGGTACGACTGCGGCAAGGTCGACACGCTGCTCGAGACGAACCAGCACCTGCTCGAACATGGGCGCGGCAAGCGGCCCCCCCCCGCCCAGGTCCCGGCGGGCGTCAAGATCATCGAGCCGGTCTACATCGAGGACGGCGTCACGCTCAAGGATTCGAGTGTCGGACCGAACGTCGCCATCGAGGCAGGGAGCACCATCGAGGGCAGCACTATCCGCAACAGCATCCTCGGCCGCGGCGTGCAGGTGAGAAAGGCCACGGTGGAAGGCTCGGTCGTGGGAGACCAGCAGCGGATCGAAGGCCGCCAAGTCAAAGACTCCGTGATGGATGCGGGAGAGATCGCCGCGGCCCGCTAACGCGTGTGAACGAGTTCCTCGAGCTGTTCGATTACAACGCCTGGGCGAACCGCACGATCTTCGACGCGGTCGCCCAGATTTCGGAGGAGCAGTACTTCCGCGATCTCCAGAGCAGCTACGGCGGCGTGCATGGCACGCTGTGCCACATCGTGTGGGCCGAGCAGCTGTGGCTGCATCGCTGGGTCGGCAAGCCGAATCCCGCCGTCCCACAAGGAACCGATCTGCAGTCGCTGGCCGAGGTCCGCAGGCGCTGGGAAGCGGTGGAGGCGGAGCGGGGCGCGTTCCTGTTGGGGCTGACCGACGGTGACCTCGAAAAAACGCGGCTCGTAAAGCCTTCCAGCGGCGGAGAATACGTGCATACGTTCCGTCAGATGTTTCGGCACTTCATCAATCATTCCTCCTACCATCGGGGCCAGATCGTGACGTTCCTGCGGCAGTTGGGCGCCAAGCCACCCAGTACCGACCTCATCCTCTTTTACCGTCAAAGGGGTTGACGTTCGTCGGAAACCAAATTTACTTACTGACCGTTCAGTAAGTAACTTTGGAGTCTCATGGCACACACGATCGCAAAAAACCCCCGTTGGCGCCGTCGCAAGAACGCTCGCCCTGAAGAGATTATCACGGCCGCGTTGGACGTTTTCGCCGACCGCGGATTTGCCGCTACCAAGCTCGAGGATGTCGCCCGCCGGGCCGGGGTCACCAAGGGCACGATCTACCTCTACTTCGAAAACAAAGAAGCGCTATTCAAGGCGCTGATCCGCCAGACCATCGTGCCCGTGATCGCGCAGGGCGAAGCGATCGCGCAAGCGTTCACCGGCAGTGCGCGCGATCTGTTTGAGAAACTGATACGTGAGTACTGGCGGCTGGTCGGCGAAACGTCGCTCTCAAGCATTCCACGGCTCATGATCGCCGAAGCCGTCAACTTTCCCGAGCTCGCCCGTTTCTATTACGAGGAAGTCGTCACCCGCGGCCATCGCCTCATGGCCGGCGTATTGGAGCGGGGCATCAAGGCCGGCGAATTCCGGTCCGTCAACGTGCCGGTCGCGACGAAGCTCGCCATGTCGCCGCTGATGCACGCCGTTGTCGCGCGTAAAGCGTTCGCCGCCTGCATGCCCGAAGGCTTCGACGTCGCGAAATACCTCGACACTCACATCGATCTCTATCTCCATGGCATCGCTAATTCGTAAGCTGATTGTTGCCGCCGCTGTTTTCGCCGCCCCTTCGCCGCTTGTGGCGCAGGCGCCTGCACCGCTGCGGCTCTCATTTGCCGAAGCCGTACGTCGGGTGGCAGCGGAAACGCCGGCGCCTGCCGTTCAAATCGCCGGCTTCCGCAGCGACGCCGCCGCCGCGCGCGTGCGCCAGGCCCGCGCCGGCTTGTTGCCCGATCTCTCGCTGTCCGGTTCCTGGGTGGACCGCTCCTTCAATTCCAAGACCCTGGGATTTTCATTCCCCGGGCCGGTGGTGATCCCGACGAGAATCGGGCCGTTCAGCGCGTATGACGGCCGTGCTCGGATCACGCAGACGCTCTTCGATTTCTCGACTCTCGGCCGGGTCAGCGCGGCGAAGGGGCAGGTCCGAGCCGCCGGCGCGGAGCGCTCGGCGGTTGTCGAAGCCAGCGCCCAGAACGTCGCCCAGGCATACGCGCGCGCGTCGCGGGCGCAGGCGGTCGTGAACGCACGACAGGCGGACTCAGCGCTCGCCGCTGAGCTCGTCGGTCTGGCCGTGGCGCAGCAGCAGGCGGGCGTCAGCGCGGCGATCGACGTCACCCGCGCGAAGACGCAGCTCGCCGAGGCTGCCGGACGGTTGATCGTTGCGGCGAACCAGCTCGATCGTGCCAAGATCGATCTCACGCGCGCCCTCGGCCTCGATCCCGCCACCCCGATCGCGCTTACCGATACGCTGGATGCCCAGCTGGGCGCGGCCGACGTACCGGCCGATCGCAACGCGGCGGTGGCTCAGGCCGTCACGGCGCGCCCCGACCTCGCTGCCGAGCTGGCGCGCGGCGCGGCCGCCCGCACCTCCGCCTCGGCGATCTCGGCGGAGCGGCTGCCCCGGCTCGAGGTCGAGGCCGATTATGGCCTGAGCGGCGTGCGGATGCCGGATGCGATCGGAACTCGGCAAGTCGCCGTACAGGTCACGCTGCCCATTCTCGATGGTTTCCGGCGCGAAGGGCGGCTGGCGGAGCAGCAGGCCGTCGTCCGGGAATCGGACGTGCGCGCCAAGGACCTGCGTCAGCAGGTCACAGCGGACGTGGACGCCGCGCTGCTCGATCTGCGCTCGGCGAGCGCGCAGCAGGCGGTCGCGACAGAGCGGATCCAGCTCGCGACGGAGGAAGTGTCACAGGCACGCCAGCGGTTCAAGGCCGGTGTGGTTGGCAACATCGAAGTGATCACGGCACAGGAATCATTGCTCCGCGCCCGTGACGCGGACATCGATGCGCGTTTTGCGGCCGTATCGGCGCGGATTGCGTTAGCCCGCTCGGTGGGCAGCGCGCGGACCCTGCATTAAGGAAGAGGACAATGGCTACGACGATGGAACCGAAAACAGAGTCTCCCGCACGGCCCGCACCGGCCCCGAGTCCTCGCGGCGCTGTTGCGGCCAAGCCGAAGAGTTCGCGGCGGACCGTGTTCATGATCATGGGCGTAATCCTGCTCGGCCTGCTGATCATCGGCGCGCGCAAATGGTGGTTCGGCCGCTCGCACGTCTCGACCGATAATGCCCAGGTTGATGGGCACATCGTGCCGGTGCTCCCCAAGGTCGGCGGCTACGTCGCCGAGGTGCGCGTCGCCGAGAATCAGTCGGTGAAGGCGGGAGACACGCTCGTGGTGCTCGATGACCGCGACTTCCGGGCGCGGCTGCAGCAAACCGAAGCCGATCTCGCGGCGCTGCTCGCCACGGTAAGCAGCCGCACGCGCGTGGGGCAGGCGGATGCCGCAGTGGCGCAGGCGCAGGCGAATGCGCTCAAGGCGACGGCCGACCTCGCCCGCATCGAGCCGCTCGCGATCCAGAACGTCGTCAGCCAGCAGCAGCTCGACGCGGCACGCGCCGCGGCCACGGCGGCGGACGCGCAGCTCGCGGCGGCGCAGGCCGCGCTCGTGGGTGCTGATGCGCGCGTGGCGTCGGCCCGCGCCGCTCGTGATCAGGCGGCGCTGCAGCTCTCCTACACGCGGATCATCACCCCATCCGCCGGCGTCGTCTCCAAGAAGACGGTGGAGCTGGGCCAGCTCGTGCAGCCCGGCCAGCCGCTGATGACCGTCGTCCCGCTCGACGACGTGTGGGTGACGGCGAATCTCAAGGAAACCGAGACGGCGGACGTGACGCCCGGCGACTCCGCCGATATCACGGTGGACGCCTACAAGGGCGTGCATTTCCGCGGTCACGTCGAGAGTCTGTCGCCGGCGACCGGCGCGAAGTTCTCGCTGCTGCCGCCCGACAACGCCACGGGCAACTTCACCAAGGTGGTCCAGCGGATTCCGGTCCGGATTCACCTGGACGGTGCCGTGGATCTCGCGCACGTGCTGCGGCCCGGGATGAGCGTCGTGGCGACAATCAAGACGCGTTAGGACGATGACGGCCGCCGCGCTACCGCTGACCCTTGCGCCCGATCGGTACAAGTACAAGTACCTGATCGCGATCACGGTCTCGCTCGCTTCGGTACTGGAGCTGCTCGACACCAGCATCGTGAACGTCGCGATCCCGCACATGATGGGAAACCTGGGTGCGACGCTCGACCAGATCGCGTGGGTCTCAACAGGCTACATCGTCGCCAACGTGATCGTGTTGCCGATCACCGGCTGGCTCTCGGCCTACTTCGGGCGGCGCCGCTATTTCGCCGGCTCGATCGCGTTGTTTACGCTGGCGTCCTTCATGTGCGGCAATGCCGGCTCGCTCAGCGCGCTGGTGTTCTGGCGCATCGTGCAGGGCCTGGGCGGCGGGGCATTGCTGTCCACGTCACAGGCCATCCTGTACGAAGAATTCCCGCGCGAAGAGTACGGCACCGCGATGGCGATCTTTGGGGTCGGCGTGATGGTCGGCCCGACGCTCGGACCGACCGTGGGCGGCTGGATCACGGATATGTACGGCTGGCCGTGGATCTTCTACATCAACATCCCGTTCGGCATGCTGGCGTTGGCGCTCACCATGTCGTTCATCACCGACTCGCGGCATCAGGAACGCGCGAACCGCGTCGACTTCATCGGCCTGGGACTCCTCGCCGTGGGCATCGGCTCGCTGCAAACGATGCTCGAGCGGGGTGAGCGGCTCGACTGGTTTGCGTCGGGCGAGGTGCGACTGCTCGGCATCACAAGCGCGCTCGCACTGATCTCGTTCATCTGGCACGAGCTGAGCACCGAGCAACCGGTCGTCGATCTGCGCATCCTGAAGAGCCGGCAGCTGGCCGTCGGCGTCGTCTTCGGCCTCGTGCTCGGCGTGTGTCTGTATGCGACCGTGTTCGTCCTGCCCGTCTATCTCCAGAACGTGCGGAACTTCACCGCCAATCAAACAGGCCTGGTCATTTTGCCCGGGGCGCTCGCCAGCGCGTTCACGATGGCGTTCATGGGCCGGCTGCAGGGGAAATTCGACGCACGATTATCGATCGCGGCGGGAGTCGGCATCTTTGCGCTCTCGATGTGGAAGCACGCGCATTTCACGACGGATAGCGGGATGTCCGACTTCTTCTGGCCGCTGATCTTCCGCGGTGTCGGGCTGGGCCTGATCTTCGTGCCGCTGACGAACCTCGCGCTCGCCGATCTGCCGATGTCGAAGATCCCCAACGGCACGGGGTTGTTCAACCTGATGCGGCAGCTGGGCGGCAGCGTGGGGATCGCGCTCTCGGCGACCTTGCTGCAGCGCTTCACGGCGATTCATCGCGCCGATCTCGCCGCGAATGTGACGCCCTACGCCGAAGCGACCCGGGAGCGGCTCGCGGCGATCACGCAGACGCTGATCGGCCGGGGTGAGCTCCCCGCGCTGGCGCAAACCAAAGCGATCGGGTTCTTGAACGGGATCGTCACCCGGCAGGCGATGATGCTGTCGTTCGAGCAGCTGTTCCTGCTGTTCGGGGCGGCGTTCGTGCTGTCCTTGCCGTTATTGCTCCTGATGCATCGCAGTCGAGGCATGCCAGGAGCCGGAGCGGCGCATTGACCAAGAACCAGCTCGTTGTCCGGCTGGGGATCGTGGGCGGGCTCTGGACGCTGCTGCACCTTTACGTCGGGGCGCACCTGCTCGGTCCCGCGCGGATCGCCGGGGTGGCGCGGGTGCTTGCCTGGGCGGCCGTGCTACTGGTGGCGTGGCTGCCGCTGGTCGCGCTCGTCACGGCGCGTCGCGCGGTGGGCGAGGGCGTTCACCGCGGCCCGGTGGCGCGGGTCCTGGACTGGGCCGCGTATTCGTCGATGGGACTGTCGTCGCTGCTGATCGTGTCCTTCATTGCCACCGATCTGCTGCGGCTCCCCGCCACCGCGACGCTGGTGCTCGCCGTGCTGAGCGGAGCTGCGTTCCTCACGCTGGTGGGGATGATACTCGCACGGCGGCCGCGGATCGTGCGCGTGACCGTGCCCATTGCCGATCTCCCCAGCGACCTCGCCGGATTTCGCATCCTGCAGCTCAGCGACCTCCATATCGGCCCCACCATCCGCCGCCGCTTCGTGGATGCCGTGGTGGATCGCGCCAACGCCTTGCGGCCCGACCTCGTCGCGGTCACAGGCGACGTCGCGGATGGGCTGGTCCCGGAGTTGCGCGAGCATGTCGCGCCGCTCGCGCGGCTCCGGGCACCGCACGGAGCGTACTTCGTGACGGGGAATCACGAGTACTACTGGGACGTCCGCGGCTGGACCAACGAGCTGGAGCGACTGGGCATCGCCGTACTTTCGAACGAGCATCGCGTCGTAGTGCGCGGTAGGGGCCGCCTGCTGGTTGCGGGTGTCAACGATCTGTCGGCGTCCTCCGATCCGGCTGCCGCGGTCGCTGGTGCCGCACCGAGCGACGTGCGCGTGCTGCTCGCCCACCAACCGCGCAGCGCGTTCGCCGCGCAGGCGGCCGGCTACGACCTCCAGCTTTCCGGACACACACACGGCGGCCAGTATTTCCCGTTCAATCTGCTCGTCCGGCTGTTTCAGCCGTTCGTCGCGGGGCTGCATCGGCTCGAGTCGATGTGGTTGTACGTCAGTCGCGGCACCGGCTATTGGGGCCCGCCGCTGCGACTCGGCGCGCCGCCCGAAATTACGCTGCTGGAGCTGGTGCCCGCTTAGGCGACCGCCTCCGCCATCGCCGTGGTGACGAGCAGGGCGCGCACGATGCCGAGCGCGCCCTTGTCGTTTTCATACCACTCGGTGGGGAGGTGGGCGTTGCCCGCACGCCCGCCGGCGCCCAGCGCCACGGCCGGTACGCCAAGCGCGATCGGCACGTTGGCGTCGGTCGACGCACACGCCAGCTGGTGCGCGTGGCCCACGGCACGGGTAGCGGCGACGGCCGTCTGCACCAGGGGATGCGCGCGCGGAGTCAGTCCGGACGGGCGATCACCCACACGCCGAACGTCGATCGTCAGCGGTGCGGTCGCGGGGAGCCGCCGACGGTTCTCCTCGTCCAGCGACTCGGTCACAGCTTGGTGGACCGCTGCGTCGAGCCGCTCGAGTGCGCGCGGCTCTTCGCTGCGGAGGTCCACATCGAACCATGCCTCTTGTGGGATGGAGTTGAGGCTGGTGCCGCCCCCGAGGCGCACGACTGAACAACTAGTGCGTGGCGCGTGGTGCGTGGGGATGTCCGCGATGCTATCGATTGCTCTCCCAACCGCATTCGCTGGATTCGCGACCCCAAACGCTGCCCAGGAGTGGCCGCCCGGACCCTGATAGGTGATGCGGTACCGCCGGGCGCCGAGCGCGCGGTGCACGATGCGCTCGATACCGGCGCCATCCAGCGCGATGAATGCATGTGGGCGAATGGGATCCTTCAGCAGATGTCGCACACCACGCAAATCGCCGGATCCCTCCTCGCCGACGGTCGCGGCAAACAGGACCGGCCGCCGGGTCGCGACCCGCGCGCA
>DASPXD010000176.1:0-1852 GCA_035637435.1 Gemmatimonadales bacterium | reverse complement strand
GTCGGGGTCGAACAGGCGGTAGCCGTTCAGGTTCCAGCCGAGCGCGACCGCCGCGAGCATGAGGAGCAAGGGCAGGCTGATCAACGGGCGCGATGGCGACGGCGGCGAGGTCTGAATAAGCTTGGCGTGTGGGTGATCGAGTTCGGGCGCTAAAGCTATTCGAGCGCGCGTACCAGTGCCAGTTGGCGGGCGATCTGGCGGGAGCGGTGCACCTGTACCAGGCTTCGCTCGCGGAGCTGCCGACGGCGGAGGCGCACACGTTTCTCGGCTGGGTGTACTCGTTCGAGCGACGCTATGACGAGGCGATCGCCCAATGCAAGCGCGCGATTGCGGTGGATCCCACATTCGGGAATCCCTACAACGACATCGGGTGCTATCTCATCGAGCTGGGGCGGGAGGACGACGCGATTCCGTGGCTCAAGCAGGCGATGGACGCGCCGCGCTACGAAGCGCCGCAGTTCCCGCACGTGAACCTGGCGCGGATCTACGAGAAGAAAGGCCAGGTGCTGGACGCAGTGGCGGAGTACGGGCGCGCACTGGAGAAAATGCCGGGCTATGCCCCCGCGATAGGGGGATTGCGACGCTTGCAGGGAAGGGTGAACTAGAGGCGGGGCGGCAAAGGGCGGCAAATGACGGCAAGGGCGGCAGAGGAGGTGACGTAGAGACATGCATCCGCAGCTTCAGCTAGTCGCCGACGAGTATCGCAGCGCACAAGCGCGCCTACACGAGCTGGTGCGCGTGATCCCAGAGGAGCGGTGGAGTCGGCGTGCCGACCCGGCGCGCTGGTCCGTGGCCGAGTGCGTGGCGCATCTGAACATCACGTCACTGGCCTACGTGCCGCTGTTGCAGCATGCGGTGTCGCGCGCTCGCATGCTGGAGCGGCGCTCCCCGAGTCGCTACCGTCGGGATCCCATCGGCTGGCTGTTGTGGGCGACCATGGGGCCGCCGGTTCGCTTCCGCATCAAGACCATTGCTCGGTTCCTGCCGTCGAGCGTGGCGGCCCCTGAACTCCTCGTCCAGGAATTCGATCGCCTGCAGGCGGCGCAGCTCGACTGCCTGGCCCAGGCGGACGGGTTGCCGCTTCCTCAGGTGCGCGTGACGTCACCGTTCAACGCGCGCGTGCGGTACAACCTGTACTCGTGCTTCACGATCTTGCCGCGGCACCAGCATCGGCACTTGTGGCAGGCGGAGAGGGTGTGGGAGCCGCGACTTCTGAGCGGCGCGAGGTGATCGCGTGAATCAAGAAGATGCCTAGCCTAACCATCTCCTCCGCCGTGGGCCGGGCGGCCGCATTCGCGGTGGCCCTCGTGTTCGTCGCGCTCATCGCCTGGTGCTCGAAGAGCAGCCCAAAGTACCGGCGCATGACGAAGGCCGATCACTGCATGGGCATGCCGGTCCATGCGGGACCGACCGGACCCCTGATCGGTTACTTGATCGGCGGTGCTGTCGTCGATCCGGGCACCGGTCCGGTTCAGGCGATCGATGTCTCGGTCGTTGTCGATGGGGAAACACGCAGCGTCTGGCGGCGTCAGTCAGACGTCATGACTTGGTACGTGCCCGTCCGCGCCATCTCGCCGAAAGAGTGCGTCTGGACAGCACCAGGTCTTACCGGCGGTACATGGCAACCGACAAACCTCGAATTCGGCCTCGATGTCCCGCTCTGGCATCGCCTGTTCGGTGGCTGGACGCGAAGCTACGGCTTGTTGACGAGCTGGAGGCCGATGTAACGGCGCTCGCGCCCCGGCGCGAGTCAACCCGCGGCTCGGCGTGTGCCCGTAAACGGGCGTGCAGGTGCCGCTTCAGCGGCAGGGCCGAGCCGCGGCTTCAGCCGCGACTCTTAGCGACTTTCGGT
>DASPXD010000175.1:0-2564 GCA_035637435.1 Gemmatimonadales bacterium | reverse complement strand
CACAGCGGACCGCGTACCGCGCATTCCGTCGTTCGCCTCGGGGGTGGGACCAGTCTCAACTCGATCCCGCAGACGGCCTGGTTCGAAATCGATCTCCGCAGCGAAGATCCGCGGGCGCTCCAGCGTCTCGATGACGCGGTGCAGACGACGGTCGCGGCGGCACTGCACGAGGAGAATCGGCAACGAAGTCCGGGGACGTCACCGCTGACGATGGACGTCCGGCGCGTGGGCGACCGGCCGTCAGGGCTCACGCCGCGCACCCATCCCCTCGTGCAGACCGCTGTCGCCGCAACGCGGGCATTGGGCCACGAGCACCAGCTCGCCTGCGCCTCCACCGACGCCAACGTCCCTATCGCCCTCGGTGTCCCGGCTGTGGCCCTAGGCGCGGGAGGCCGGGCTGGCGACGCGCACCTACCGAGCGAGTGGTATGAGAATGAAGAAGGAGTGCTAGGGCCGGTAAGGGCGTTGCTGGTGTTGGCGGCGACAGCAGGACTCCAAGATCCGGTCGGTTAACCCCGGGGCCATGCCCCGGGGTTCACCGACTCACTTCTCCGACTCTCGCAACAACACCGCCAGGTCGTCCTTCCACAACGCCGCCAGCGTGTGCGTTCCGTGCCCACGGGTCCTGTCGCTGATGGGGATCAGCACGTAGCGGCCGCGCTTCACGCGACGGATCTCCCGCTCCATGATCCCCAGCTCCGGCGGATTGATCTCATCATCGGCGGAGTTCACCGCGACGAGTGGGGCGACGATTTTTTCGAGATTGGGCGCTGGATTGTAGAACCGTGAGGCGTCGAAGTAATGCAGCATGTCATTGGCGTCGGTCTCCGCCAGCCGCGCGCGGATGTACGAGTCCAGGAAGCTGTCGGCCACCTGGCGCGTCGGCGCCACCTTCTGCCATTGCAACGGCGCACTCCCCATGATCATAAGGATGTACAGGGCAGTCGTCACCGCACGCGGCTGAACGGTGTATTCGCCGTTCAGCCACGTGGGGTCGGTGCGGATCGCGTCGAGGATCATCTTCCGCTGCGTGCGGTTGCGGCCCGCGATCTCGACCGGCAGGCTCGCCAGCGGCATCAGGGCGTCCATGAAGTCGGGGTACGTCTCCCCCCACACCCACGTCTGCATCCCGCCCATCGACGTTCCCATCACGAGGCGCAGATGGTTCACGCCGAGGTGCTCGGTGAGCAGGCGATAGTGCGCCTGTACCATGTCGTCGTAGGTGTAATGGGGGAACCGCGCGTGCAGCCCGTCGCTCGGCTTGCTCGATCGCCCGTGGCCGATGCCGTCGAGGAGGATGACGTAGTAGCGGGCCGTATCGAGCAGCTGTCCGGGCCCGAACAGCACTCCCGCGAACACGTCGCACAGGAATTGCCGGCCGCTGCCGCCCGTGCCGTGGAGGATCAGCACCGCGTTCCGTGTCATCCCTCGCGCGTTGCGCTCGGAATGACCGAACGTTGCGTAGTGCAGCCGCAGCTCGGGCAGCGACTCGCCGCTCGAAAACCGGAAGTCTTTGATGACGTAGTCGCCCTCGGCGGGCAGGAACGCGGGCGTCCGCTGCGCGCGCAGTGCCCAGCAGGCGCCCTCGGCGGGCACGAACGCGGGCGCCTGCTGGGCGCGCAGCGCCACAGGGCTCGCCAATGCAAGCGCGAGCCACACAAACATTCGATTGTCCATGGAGAGCAAATCTACGCCTAACTGTCAGACCGTCAGACGGTCCCACGGTCCGACGGGTTAGGGTCTGCGCCAGCCGATCGTATAGCTAATGAGTCCTAGCGCAACGGCGGCGTAGATTATGCGGGTATCGAACGTGGCGGCGAACCCGGCGAGCCCCAGCGCCATCGCCCACATCATCGCTTCGCCTGCGAACGCCTGTCCCCACCGCGGCACGCCGCTGCCGCGCGGCACCCGCGGCCTGAGGGCCGTGACCAGCCGCGGCACCGCCGCGACATACTCCCGATAGGCCGCGCCCTGGGAGGCCAGCAACGCCTGCTCCTCCCGCCCGATCAGGCGAGCGATGAATCCAGCCATGCCGACCATCAGCACCACGGCGCCGAGCCGGCTCGCCAGCGGCGCGAATGCGACGGCGAGCAGCAGCGTGCCGAGGTACAAGGGATTGCGGACGTAGCGGTACGGCCCGTCGGCGACGAGGCGCTCGGTGCGCACGGAGGGATCCTTCACGACCTCAGTCTTGAGGTAGGCGCTGGCCCACGTGCGGATGCCCGCTGCCACGAACGCCACGAGGGCCGCCACACCGAAGGCTGCGTGGTAGACGGCGTCCGCGCCGTCCAGCGCCGCGGCGACGGCGTTTTTATGGTCGAGGAAGTAACAACTGAACGCGACAGCGAAGATAGCGAAGATGATCCAGAACCGGCGGCGGAACTCGAAGTCCGAGGCGATCACCCCGCCACCGTCAGCTCGATCAGCGTAATCTCCGCCGGCGCGCCGAGCCGCAGCGGCGGCCCCCAGTAGCCCGTCCCCCGACTGACGTAGAGCCACATCGATTCGAGGCGATGCAGCCCCGCCACGAACGGCTGAAATAGCCGCACCAGCAGATTGAAGGG
>DASPXD010000174.1:0-13131 GCA_035637435.1 Gemmatimonadales bacterium | reverse complement strand
CAACGTGCGCCACGCGCTCGACGCCGCGGGCTATCGCGACGTCAAGATCATCGTTTCCGGCGGCTTCACGGTCGAGAAGATCCGCCAGTTCGAGGAACAGAACATCCCCGTCGATGCCTACGGCGTCGGCTCGAGCCTCTTTCAGGGCCGGTTCGATTTCACCGCCGACGTGGTCATGCTCGAGGGAAAGCCGTGCGCCAAGGTCGGGCGCGCATACCGGCCGAATCCGAGGTTGGAACGGGTGACGTAGTGTTGTTCACAGGCGAATCCCGTACTTGCATTGCCCTCGGCGTCTGCATAATTTTCCGCTCAAATGAATAATCATGCATCCGTCCCGGTAGGCGTGCTGGGCGCGTCGGGCTATGTCGGTCACGAGCTGCTCCGGCTGTTGAGCGGGCATCCCAACGCCACCGTGGCATTTGCGACCGCCGAGTCGGCCGCGGGCGAATGGGTCGACGGCCAGCAGCTGATCAAGGCCGACGACGCGCCCTGGCAGGACGCGGAGATCATTCTGTCGGCACTGCCACACGGAGTCTCCGGCCGCTACGTGCACGAGGCGCGCGCGGGCGGCAAACGCGCGGTCGACCTCTCGGCAGACTTCCGGCTCTCGCCGGATGCGGTGTACGGACTCACCGAATTCACGCGGCCGCGCCTGGCCGATGCCGAGCTGGTGGCGAATCCGGGATGCTATCCCACCGCCGCGCTGCTGGCGCTGATTCCCCTGGCGCAGCTCGGACTCATCGATCCCGCGCGGGAAGTCATCATCGACGCGGCATCGGGCGTGACCGGTGCGGGCCGCAATCCCAAGCGTGAGCTGCTGTTCGGCGAAGTCGCCGAGGATTACCGCGCCTACGCGATCGGTAACACGCACCGCCATCTGGCCGAGCTGAAGCAATCACTGGCGCGCGAAGGCGGGTTTACGGGCGACCTCGTCTTCACGCCGCATCTGCTTCCGGTGAAGCGCGGCATTCTGGAAACGATTCACGTGCCGTTGACGCGGGTGCTCGATCAAGCGACCGCCGAAGGCCTGTACGGCGCGGCGTACGACCACGAGCCGTGCATTCAGGTGATGCACGGGGCGTTGCCATCGCTCAAGGATGTCGTGTATCGGAATCGCGTCGCCATCGGCGTCGCGGAAGTCGCCGATGTCCGGCGGCCGCGCCTGACTGTGATCGCCGCGATCGACAATCTCGTGAAGGGCGCGGCGGGCCAGGCAATCCAGAACATGAACGTGATGCTCGGACTCCCCGAGACCGCGGGACTCGCATGCTGACCGTCCGCGTCGTCAAGATCGGCGGTAACGAGCTCGATCGTCCCGAATGGGTGGCCGAGTGCGCTCGCGCCCTGGCCGGCATCGGACCTGCCGTCATCGTGCACGGTGGCGGGCAGGCCGTCAGCGCCTGGTCGCGGCGTCTCGGTCTTCCGGTGGAACAGAAAGACGGTCTGCGCGTGACGACACCCGAGATCGCCCAGATCGTGGAGATGGTGCTGGCTGGCCCGATGAATCGCCTGCTGGTTACGGCGCTCCGGGCCGCGGGACTCGATGCGATCGGGTTGTGCGGCGCCGACGGCGGCCTGCTGACCGCGCAGCCGCTCGAGAACGGCGTCGACCTCGGTGAGGTCGGCGCGATCGTAGACGTGCGCGCGTCATTGCTCCAAAGCCTGCTGCTCGCCGGCCTGACTCCAGTCGTCGCGCCGGTTGCTCCCTCGCTTACCCCACCGATCCGTCCGCTCAACGTCAACGCCGACCAGGCGGCCGCCGCGATCGCCGCCGCCCTGGGAGCGTATGAGCTGCTCTTCGTGTCCGACGTACCGGGCGTAACGATCGAGGGCGTCGCGCAGCCGACCCTTGCGGCCGCGGAAATCGAGCCGCTGATTGAAGGTGGCGTCGCGACCGGCGGCATGGCCGCCAAACTCCGCGCCGCCGCGCACGCGCTCGGGGCGGGTGTTCGGGCCGTACGGATTGGCGATCTCGACATGTTCGAGCACGCTACCGCCGGCACCCGCCTCCTTGCCGCACCACCGGCGGTCCAACCCGCGTGACGACGTCGCTCACCACCCCCGACGCCACGGCATTGCTGGGCGTCTATGCGCGCGTCGGTCCCGTCTTCGTCGCCGGCGAGGGCTCGGAACTCATCGCCGAGGACGGCACGCGCTACCTCGACTTCGTTGCGGGGATCGCGGTCAACGCACTCGGCTACAACCATCCTGTCTTTCGTGACGCGGTGCTCCGCGCCCTCGAGTCGGGGCTCGTACACGTCTCCAACCTCTACCGCACCGGACCCGGCGAACGGCTCGCCGCGGAGCTGACCAGCCGGGCATTTCCTTCCGACGCGGGGGGGCAGGGGGGGCAGGCGTTCTTCTGTAACTCCGGCGCGGAAGCGAACGAAGGCGCCTTCAAGTTCGCGCGCAAATGGTCCCAGAAGACCGAGATCGTCGCGTTCAGCGGGTCGTTCCACGGCCGGCTGTTTGCGTCGCTCGCGGCGACCGATCGACCCGATTATCGCCGGCCGTTCGAGCCGCTGCTCGCCGGCGTGCACATCATCCCGCTCGGCGATGAAGACGCCGCGTCGCGAGCCATCACGGAGCGTACGGCCGCTGTGATCATCGAGCCGCTGCAGGGTGAAGGGGGCGTGCGCTGCGTAGCGGATGAGTTTCTGGTCTTCTTGCGGAAACGGTGCAGTGAAACGGCCACCGCATTGATCTTCGACGAAGTGCAGTGCGGTCTCGGCCGCACCGGGACGGTGTTTGCGGCGGAGCAGTCGGGCGTGGTGCCGGACATCTACACGCTGGCGAAGCCGCTGGGCGGCGGGCTGCCGATGGGCGCCGTCCTTGTGAACGACGGCATTGCGGCCGCGCTCGCCCCCGGCGATCATGCGACCACGTTCGGCGGCGGCCCGTTCGTCGCAAGCGTCGCGCTCGACGTGCTGCGCACGATCACGGAGCCGGACTTCCTGGCCGAGGTGCGGTCGAAAGGCGAGTGGTTCGGCGGGCGCTTGAGCCGCCTCGTGGCCGGCAGCCCTCGCGTCCGCGAGGCGCGGGGTCGGGGATTGATGTGGGGGCTCGAGCTCAATGATGTCGCCGCGCCGGTCGTAGCGGCGGCGCGCGAGCGCCATTTGCTCGTGCTCACCGCGGGGCCGACCGTGATCCGCATCGTGCCGCCGTTGACGATCAGCCGCGACGAGCTCGAGCGCGGGGCCACCATCCTGGCAGAGGTCCTGGCGTGACCAGCTTATCGATCAAGACCGAGACGACGCTCCGTCCCGCCACCCTCGCCGACGTCTCCGCGATGGAAGTCTTGATGGCGCCGTTCGTTGCGACCGGTGATCTCTTGCCGCGGTCGAACTACGACCTCTGCCGCCACATCAAGGAGTACGTCGTCGCCACGACTCCGGAGGGCAGCATCGTCGGCACCGGAAGCCTCAAGGTCTACAGCACCGAGCTCGCCGAAATCGCCGGGCTCGCCGTGCGCGACGACCAGCAGGGCCGCGGCGTCGGCAAAGCGCTCGTGGAGGCGCTCGTCGTCGACGCGCGGGCGCTGGGGCTGAACGAGGTGTTCGGCCTGACCCGCAAACCGTTGTTCTTCATGCGCCTCGGCTTCCGCGTCGCCGAGAAGGAGCAGTTCCCCCTCAAGGTCTGGGCCGATTGCGCGCGCTGTCCCCGGCAGCACGCCTGCGACGAGGTGGCCGTAGCACTGGCGCTGTAGCTCCTCACAGTAGTTGACCCCTCCGCGCTTCCCGGAGAGATTCCCCCGTTGCCGATCCCTCCAGAGGAGTAGATTCATGCCCCGCGTGATTTTCTGGGACGTGGACACGCAATACGATTTCATGAAGGCGGACGGCAAGCTGTACGTGCCGGACGCCGAGCAGCTCATTCCCAATCTCCGGAAGCTCACCGATTACGCGCATGGGCATGGCATTGCCATTGTCGCGAGTGCGGATGACCACGTCCCCGAGCACCCCGAGATCTCGGCCACGCCCGACTGGAAGGAAACGTTTCCACCGCATTGCCTGCGCGGCACGCCGGGGCAGCGGAAGATTCCCGAGACGGCGCTCCGCGATCCTCTCGTGATCGAGCCCGAGCCGCAGGATCCGGCTGCGCTGGCGGCGCGGGTCAAGAGCCATCGTGGCGATATCCTCTTCCACAAGCATCGGTTCGACGTGTTCACCAATCCCAATGTCCTGCCCGTGCTCGACGCGCTGAATCCGCACGACATCGTACTCTACGGCGTCGCCCTCGACGTGTGCGACAAGTACGCCATCGAAGGCTTGCTCCAGCACCGCCCTCAGGTTCGGCTCTTCGCCGTGACGGACGCGATGAAGCCCATCGACCGCGACGTCGCCGAGCATCTCCTCAAAGAGTGGGGCGAGGAAGGCGTGCGGCTCGTGAAGACGAGCGAAGTCGTGATGGGCGGGCTGGTCGACGAGCTGGCACGAGCGACCGCATGACGTCGACCGCATCCGCTCCCACTCACGCGGTCGCCGTCCCTTCCTTCGGCAAATTCTTCCTTCCCGGACCGACCGACGTCCATCCCGACGTTCTGGAAGCGATGATCCGGCCAATGATCGGGCATCGTTCGTCGGGGATGGAGAAACTGCTCCAGAACGTAGCGCCCAAACTCGGACTGCTCGCCAGAACGGCGCGCCCCGTCTTCATCGGCACGAACTCCGCCACCGGCTTTATGGAGATGGCGGTGCGCAACGGCGTGCGGCGCCGCGCGCTGTCGCTCGTCAACGGCGCGTTCAGCGAGCGCTTCGCCGGCATCGTCGGCGCCTGCGGCAAGGAGTGCATCCGCCTCGACGTGCCGCTGGGTGCCGCCGTCGAGCCGGACATGCTGCGCGACGCGCTGAAGCGCACGCCGGTGGACGCGGTCACCTGCGTGCACTCCGAGACATCGACGGGGGTGTTACAAGATGTCGCCGGGTATGCCGAGGTGATCAAGGAGTTCGACGACGTCCTGCTGCTTGTCGACGCGGTGACCTCGATGGCGGGGCTGCCGGTCGAGACTGACCGCTGGGGGCTCGACTTCGTATTCACGGGCTCGCAAAAGGCGCTGGCGCTGCCGCCGGGGCTGGCCCTGGGGGTCGCATCGGAGCGCCTGGTGGCGCGCGCCCGGACGCTGGAGGAGCGCGGCTCGTACTTCGACGTCATCAGCTTCCTCACCGCCACCACCAAGTTCCAGCCGACCAACACGCCGGCGGTGTCGCTGCTCTACGCGTTGGAGGTGCAGCTCGGGCGCATCGAGCGCGAAGGCGGGATCGAAGCGCGCTGGCAGCGGCACGACGCGATGCGCCGGCGCGTGGAAGCGTGGGGCGCGGAGACGGGCGTGAAATTCCTGCCGCGCGAAGGGCGCCACAGCTGGACCGTTTCCTGCCTGCGGCTCCCCGAGGGCAAGCATTCCAAGGACGTCGTCGCCGCGCTGAAGCAGCAGGGGTGGACGATCGGCGCCGGCTACGGGGCGCTGAAGGATGCGACCATTCGCATCGGCCACATGGGGGATCACACTGTCGCGGCGCTGGATGAGCTGTTGCCGCTGATCGGCCGGGCCTTGGAATGACGTGGCGCGTCGTCGTGGCCGACCGTGTGGCAAAAAGCGGCCTCGACTTGCTTTCCAACACACCGGACATCGAAGTGGTCGACGTCGCCGGCAAGCCGGCGGAGCTCGATCGCGCGATCGCCGCCGCGGATGCGCTGATCGTCCGCAGCGAGACCCGTGTCACCGCCAGCTTGATGGCGCACGCGCCGCACCTGCGGGTGGTGGCGCGAGCCGGCACGGGCGTCGATACGATCGACGTGCCGGCCGCCACGCGGCGCGGCATCGCCGTGATGAATACGCCCGGGGCCAACACCGTCAGCGCCGGCGAGCATGCGCTGGGCCTGCTGCTCGCGCTGGTGCGCCGCATATCGGACGCCGCGGCGGCGATGCGCCGCGGCGAGTGGGATCGCAAGCGCTTCGAGGGCACGGAGCTTCGCGGTAAGACGATGGGTGTGGTCGGCCTGGGGAGGATCGGCGGCCACGTCGCGCAGCTGGCGCGGGCGTTCGGCATGCAGGTCGTCGGACACGATCCGTATCTGGCGCCGGAACGCGCGACGGAGATGCACGTCCGGCTGCTGCCGCTCGAGGCGCTGCTGCGCACCGCCGATGTCGTCACGCTGCACGTCGCGTTGACCGACCAGACGCATCACCTCATCGATGCCGAGCGTCTCAAGCTGATGAAACCGACCGCGGTCTTGATCAACACCGCCCGCGGCGAGCTCGTGGATGAGGCGGCCCTGGCCGACGCGATCAAAGCGAAGCGCATCGGCGGCGCCGCCATCGACGTCTTTGCGGTCGAGCCGCTCCCCGCCGACTCGCCGCTGCGGGCGCTCGATCGCGTGATCCTCACGCCGCACCTCGCGGCCTCCACGGCCGAGGCACAGGAGCGCGTGGCGGTGGAGATCTGCACCGCGGTGCGCGAGTCGCTGGTCGCCGGCGATCTGTCGTACGCGATCAACGTGCCCGGCATGGGCGGCGATCTGCTGCGGCGCCTGGCACCGCTGCTCGATCTGGCGCGCCGCCTCGGCCGCCTGGCCCTGGCGCTGGCGGACGGCCCCGTGAAGGCGGTGGAAATCGCCTATGGCGGCAGAGAAGAGGCCGCGCAGCGGCCGGTCCTCGTCTCCGCGCTCGAAGGGCTGCTCGCGGCGATGAATGCCGGGCCCGTGAGCCTGGTGAACGCGCAGGTGCTGGCGGAGGAGAAGGGCATCCAGCTCGGCATGCGCACCGGTGCGCCGGAAGCGGGGTTCGAAACGTCGGTCGGCGTGAAGGTCGACACGGCGCGCGGCCGCGTTCGCGTCGCCGGCGCGCTGATCGGCGGCAGCCACGGCCGCGTGATCCGCATCGACGATTATCACGTCGACGTCGCGCCGGACGGCTGGATGCTGGTCATCCGCAACCGCGACGTCCCCGGAGTGATCGGGCGTGTCGGGTCGGCGCTGGGGAGCGCCGGCATCAACATCGCGAGCTATCACCAGGCACGCCGCTCCGCCCAGGCCGGCGGAGCCGCGAGCGACGCGCTCGCCGCCATCAATGTCGATCAGGCGCTGACCAACGGAGTGCTCGACAAGCTACAGACGCTACCGGACGTGGTGGACGTGCGGCTGGCGAATTTCGGAGACTAAGCGCCCCCCCCGATCGCATAGCGCAGTCCGCCGAGCAGGTGTTGCAGGAAGAGCGGCTCGGTGTACGTCGCTTCCGTGTGCCCCATGTTGGTGTACCAGGCGCGGCCGCCGTCGAAATCGTGGTACCAGCTCATCGGGTGGTGATCGCCGTTGGTCCCGCCCTCGTAGCTCTTCTCGTCGATCTCGATGAGCACGTGGATGGTCGGGTCGATCGACTTGAAGTTGTAGAACTCGTCTTCGCGCTCGAAGCGCGTGGGGAGCCCTTTCGTGGACACGTGCGTCGTGTCGAGCACGCGGTAGCTGCCTTTGCGCACGTTGGGATTACCCGGATGGCCGTTGAAGTACGCGCCGGCCAGTCTGCCGTACCACGGCCAGTCGTACTCGGTGTCGGTGGCCGAATGCACGCCGACGTATCCGCCGCCCGCCTGGATGTAGCGCTCGAAGACATCCTGCTGCATTGGATTCAGGACATCGCCCGTGGTACTCAGGAAGACGACGGCGCTGTAGCGCGCGAGATTCTTCTGGGTGAAGGCGCCGGCGTCTTCGGTGGTGTCCACCGCGAACCCATTCTCGCGTCCGAGCTTCCGGATCGCGGCGATGCCGTTGGGGATGGAGCTGTGACGGAATTTCTCGGTTTTGGAGAAGACGAGCACCCGCGGCACCTGCGGCTGCTGTGCGGGTGCGGTGAGGGGGGCCGAAACCGAAGCGAGCAGCGCGAGAACAACGAGGAGTCGGTGCATGGGGAGAATCTGCAGCGCGCTGCTCGCGCTGGCGACTCAGCCTCGATCAGCCATTTCGCGCCACCGTTGCTCGTCGACGCCGCGCACCAGCAGCCAGCCGCTCGTCAACAACAGCCCGAGCATCGCGAGTACGATCAGATAATAGAAGAGCGCTGACCCGAGCGTGGGGTACGCGTACGTCAGCCAGCCGAGGCCACTGACGATCGCGATGATGCCGAGGAATCGCGGCAGGAAGGTGGATTTTACAATCAGGTAGCCCTGGAAGAACGTACTGATTCCCAGGAAGACCAGCGCCATGTTTGCAATCTGGTTGTTGATTTTGACGAACAGCAACGACAACGCCTGCAGCTGGCTCACGTCGAACACCGTCAAGTAGCCGGCGCCCCCCAGCACGAGGAGCGGCGCGTAGTAGAATGCGCGCGCCACGGTCTTGATCGTGGCACCGACCAAGCCGAAGACGAGCGCAAGGAGCGCGGCGGTCCGATCGACCGGTCTCAGCAGCACGTAGAACAGCGTCGTCACCGCGAGCTGCGCCGCCATTTCGATGAGAAAGACCGTGTATCCGAACGCATAGAGTTTCGGCTGCGCGAGGATGTTGGTGGCCGTGGCGGCCGCGTCGCGGGGCACGACGAGCCCGTCGGCGATGACCCCTTGTGCCACGATTCCGCCCAACAACACGAGGAGGTAAAGTGCGCCCGTGGTCCGCGCTAGAGTTTTCGGTGACATGCGACTCCCTTGGAGGATGGAGTACTGTACCAGGCAAGCAGGTCCTTCGCTACGCGCGCGTTCCGCGCGCTTCGCTCAGGATGACAACGCTACGCGCGTGCTTTACAAAAGGGGTTAGAGGAAAGAAGAAACCAGTTCTTAGCCAAATCTTCCCAAGTGGAGTTACGACTTTCGATCAGGCTGATCTTCCGCAACCGCTTCCAGCCCTTGATCTCCTTCTCGCGCGCAATGGCGTCCCGGATGTCTGCAAACTCCTCGAAGTAGACGAGCCGGGTGATGCGATACTTGCGGGTGAACCCAGAGACGAGGCCTCGTTTGTGCTCGTTCACGCGTCGCGCCAGATCATTCGAAACGCCGGTATAGAGCACCCGGGAGCGACTGGCCATGATGTAGACGTAGTAGGTGCGCACGATCCAACAGGATTCTCGATCGGACCCGCACCTCCATCATCATTCTTTCGCCGTGTGGGGCAATTCTTTTCGCCGTCCCCTATTCTTTTTTCCCCCCCTCTCACGAAAGCGACGCGCTTGTCATCCTGAGCGCCGAAGGCGCGAAGGACCTGCTTTTGTGACGGGCGCGAAAAGCAGGTCCTTCGCTTGCGCGTGCGCGCTCGCTCAGGATGACAACGCTAGGAGCTTGCTTTACAAAAGGGGTTAGGGGAAAGAAGAAACCAGTTCTTGGCCTTACGGGCGCCGTTCGAACCTCAAGTTGCGCACCGTGCCCGTCGTAAACCGGAACCCACTCACCCGTCCCGCCCGATCGCGCCAGAACACGAGCACGCCTGCCGGAATCGCGAAGCCGTCGCGATACACCGGCCGCAGGCGCCACGGTCAAGAGCCACGTCGGCATTCTTGTCGTCGGAAATCTGCTCGGCATGCCGCGCGGAGATTTGTTCGCATACATCCGAAACCCGCCCCTCGGGCTGCTGATTCACTTCAATCAGGCTGGGCTTTACCGCGATGTCGTCTATGACTTGGCCGGATGGACCGTTGAGCGGCGCATCGAGGATAACGAGGTCGAGGCGATTGCCCGCCTGAAGGCAATCCTCAACAGCGACCAGCAGTACGCGCTCTTGAATAACAATTGCGAACACCTGGTGTCGTACGTGGAGACCGGTGAGCGCAAGAGTCCGCAGGTGCGCGGGCTTGTGGGTTCCGCTGCCGTCCTCGGCGCCGTCGCCTACTTCAGTCGCCGTTCCGCGTAAAGCCACCGCATCTTACCGCTCGCGCGCGCCCGCTCCGGTCTGTTAGGCCGGGGATTTTTATTGCGAGTGCAGCAAATCAGCCCGTCCATGCCGCAAAAATGCCCTAAACAGCGTTCACTCCTGGGACTCATCGTGTAGGCCATGGGTGATGAGCCGCCAATGCCGCCACAAGGCGGAGCGGAGCAACCCGCGGACGAAGAGCCGTGGAATGAGGGCGTGCGTGGTGACCCGACGCTCAATCTCATCAATTCAGACGCTGTCACGATCCGCGTCGAAGCGGGGCCGGGAACCGGTAAGACGTTAGCGCTCGTCCGCCGGGTGCAACGCATCCTCCATCCGAACGGCCTAAACGTACCGGGAGAGAATGTCCTTGTGGTGGCATTTAATCGAGTCATCGCCGCGAACCTACGCGCTGATATTGCCAGCCGTTTGCAGGACGTTCCCGTTGAGAATCTCCCGTGATCCGCACGGTGCACGCGCTGTGCCTAGAAGTTGTCGGCGAGCCATTGCGGATACTGTTACCACATGAACGTGAGGCGATGATCTACGATGTGCTGCATGAGTTCCCGGCACTTGCAGACCAGTACGGCAGACACAGCGTTGCCGATCAGGCGTTACGGGACCATGAGGCCGGTCTCGTCGACCATGTAGGACTGTGGCAGGCGGCCACTCGGTGGCTGACGCGTCACCGCGCCATCCTCATCAGCGACCTCCCGCGCAAACTGTTGGAACGAATACACGCCGGGGATTACGAAGGCAACAGATACGCACATGTGATTGTCGATGAGTTTCAGGACCTCACGCCGGCCGAGCAGCTGTTGTTCATGAAACTGCGTCGGGCGGGAGGAGCCTTCACAGCGCTCGGTGACTCGCGTCAGTCGATTTACCGTTTTCGCGGTAATGACCGCGAGGGGTTGGATAAACTGGAGCAATTAGATCCCGGCGTGGAAGTGACTGACATGCCGCTCGCCGACTGTTACCGTTGCCCGGCTCCAATAGTGGAAGCGGCTAACCGGCTGATGACTCTCTACCCACCGCCTATGGCAGTCGCCAACGCTGACGCGGCAAATGTTCATGTCGTTTACTGGACGACTCCAGACGCCGAAGAGCAAGGAATGGCGCGCCACATCGTGGACAATATCAGAGCGCACCCAGACGACAGGCATCTCGCGATGGTAACGCGGAAGAGTTTCGGATACGCGTTGCGCCGAGAGATCAATGCGTTGGCACTTGAACTGAACGTTGACCTGAGCTTCTCGGAGGGGCTACTCGAGGAGTGGCCAGTACGAGAGGCATTTCTCTATTTCGGGCTTCTGGCGGATGCCGATCCGCCTACGTGGCGTTCCTGGCTCGGGTACAAGAACCCAGGTGCTGATCAGGTCTTCTTAGCGCCCAAACGCAATGCCGCTGCGTACCTACGTTTTCTTGCTAGCGTGGCTGACAACATCACCCGTGACTCGGTAATCGCCCTCGCGAATGGTCCAGCTGCTCAGGTTGGAGGCGTGGGCGGCCGGAACGTACGGAACCGCGCAAGACGGTTGCTAGAGCTTGATCAACAATTCGGGTTTGGCGCGCCGCTGCCGGGACCGGAGCAAGTCGTAACAGCTATTTTCGATCCGACTAGATGGGTGGGCGGTACGGAGGGGACGGCTGCGATCGACTTCGAGGTTATTCGTACCAAGTCTATTGCTATTCTGGCTGATCTCCGCGTTGCGGGCACAGATGACACGACCGAGCTACTACAAAAATTGACGCGCCGGCTCCGCCACCTGATTGCGACGCGGGAGCCCTTCGAGACTGCAACGCAGGCCGATCTACGCGTGATGACACTCTGGGGGGCCAAAGGCATCACCGCCGAGCATGTGTACTTGTTGGGACTTTGCGACGCCGCTTTGCCAGGCGAACGCCGCCCAGAGTACCCGGATACCGATGAGGTGTTTTTAGAGGAACAACGTCGATTGTTTTATGTGAGCATCACGCGGTCTAAACGAACACTCGTTCTATCCCGACCAACAAGGATTCGCGCCGGCGCTGCTGCCCGGCTCGGTTTCGCGGTGGCAGTCCACGGCTACTGGGTCACGCTGGATATGTGTCGATTTCTTCGGGACATCACGCCATTGCTTCCGCCAGCAGTACGCGGCGAGCAATGGCAGGGTTGTTAGGTAGATCAGGGATGCAGGACATACCCAAATCCGCTGTGCTAGCGGTTGAGCGCCAACACGAATACGTCCTGATCACGATAAGGGCGACGCGTCAGCCACGTGAACCCGAGCTTCTTCGTCAGCCTCCGGCTGCGGGTGTTCGGATCGTCCGCGCACGCTAGGAGACGAGTCCAAAGACCGGTGCTCCCAGCCCATTCTATCACCGCTTCACACGCCTCCTTCGCACGCCCTCTGCCCTCGGCGCTTTCTAAGAGTGCGCAGATAAGTTCAACGTCGGTGCCGTCGAGCGCTCCCGATTTCACTATTCCAACCGCTCCTACCGGCTCGTTGTTCTCAAGGATTGTAAAAACCCGGTCGGCATCAGTGTCGGGTACAACGATCGAACCGATGAAGTCGGCAACCTCTGGTCGATGCTTAAGCTCGTCCAGGAACGCCTCGTCCGAGTGGTTAGCAGCGCGCAACGAGAGCCGTTGGGTTTGAATGGTGACCCCTGTTGTGGGTGAGCGAGTCACCGAGTCACTGTCCGTGAGTGCAAGGTGAAGCTCCGCGTGTCGCGCACCATTTCATGGAGTTGGATGGCAGGGGCCGCGTCACGTGTCGCCAAAGCGATGGCGTTCCTGTCGGGGCGGGGCATCTCAGCGCCGAAATGGATGCCTGTTAACGGGCCGTTGCCGTAGCCGAACAGCTTGCTGGGCTCCGCGTGCATCAGACGCCACTCTTGCTCATAGCTCCAGCAGCTTGCCTTGGTGAGCACGAACATACGGAGGATGTCATTGTTTTCATCATCGCCGGGTTGGTTGAGCAAGACGTCGAGTGGATTGATAGACGGCAAGGTCTGGCTGTAGGTAACCTCCAACGCCTTGCTGAATGGTAGGAAGGAGGTATCGAACTCAAGGCAAAACCCACGGTGACCAGCCGCGTAGTGCGACCACATCATGATATCGGTAAGCGTCGCACTGAGGCACGCGATACCGCGCTGCTCGCGCTGAATAGTCCGCTGCTCATCGTAGACCTTGCGGACACTGGCCGTCACGTCCTTTCGAAACGCGGGCGTGACCACACCTTCCGGGCACACTCTAGCGGTCAGGGCGGGGTCGCGTCCACGAGCGTATTCCAGCCATTGTTCGAACTGCGCCTCGCT
>DASPXD010000173.1:0-3683 GCA_035637435.1 Gemmatimonadales bacterium | reverse complement strand
GGGACCGGCGTGAGGGCCGTATGCAGCGCATAGGGCTCGTCCAGACGTTGGCCGTTGCGGAACACGGTGTCGTGCACCATCTGCAACGTGTCGCCCGGCGCGCCCATCACGCGCTTGACGATGTTCAAGTCGGGCGTGGAGTCTTCCACCGACCGGAACACGACGACTGCCCCGCGCTGCGGCGTTGCGAACGCGGGCAGGCGGCAGCAGTGAATGCCCGTGAGCGGAATCTCCAGCTCCCCCCCGAAGACCGCCTTGTTGACGAACAGAAAGTCACCGATGAGCAGCGTGTTTTCCATGCTCGCCGATGGGATGCGGAACGCCTCGACCAGAAACGACCGCAGCACGACCCAAATGAGGAACGCCGTGCCGATCGCCTTCAGCCACGCGATCGCCTCGTCCTTCGCCGTTTTCGGAGGTTGTGGAGGAGTGGTGGAGGGTGGTGGAGGTTGCGGAGGACGGGGAGGCGTCACGGCGTCTCAATCCAGTCGGCGATGAAGATGTTCGTCTCCCCTTGCACCTTGCCGTTCCGATTGGACGCCCAGACGAGCTGCCGGCCGTCCGGCGAGAACATCGGGAAGGCGTCGAATTCGGCGTTGGTCGTGATCTGCTCGAGCCCGGTGCCGTCCTGGTTCACGAGATACAGATCGAAGTTGCGCGAGCGCGGGTTCTTGTGGTTGGACGCGAAAATGATGCGGCGCCCGTCAGGGTGGAAGAACGGCGCAAAGTTGGCGCCGCCGAGGTTCGTCACCTGACGCTGGTGTGAGCCGTCCGCATCCATCACCCAGATCTCCATGCGCACCGGCCGGACGAGATTCTGCGCGATGAGGCGACGATAGTCCGCGGAGTCGGTCGCGGTCTGCGGGTGCCAGGCCCGATACACGATCTGCTTGCCGTCCGGCGAGAAGAACGGCCCGCCGTCATAGCCGAGCTGGCGGGTCAACCGCTGCAGATGCCCGCCGTCCATGCTCATCGTGTAGATGTCGAGGTCGCCGTTGCGCAACGACGTGAACACGATCGTCGTGCCGTCCGGCGACAGTGTGCCCTCGGCGTCGTAGTGCGGGTTGTTCGTGATGCGGCGCGTGCCCCGACCATCGGCGTGCGCCACGTAGATGTCGTAGTCGTACAGCGCCCAGACGTAACCCTGTGAGTAATCGGGGCGCGGCGGACAGGCCGCGCCGGAGTGCGCCGTCGAGGAGTAGAAGATCCTGGCGTCGTTTTCGAAGAAGTAGCCGCAGGTGGTACGCCCTGCGCCGCTCGACACGCGATGCAGCCCGCTGCCATCCACGTTGATGACGAATTCCTGATCGCACCCGGAGTCGGCTTCCTGCCGCTGGAAAATGAGCTGGCGGCCGGAACGGGAGAAATACGCCTCCGCGTTCTGGCCGCCAAAGGTCAGCTGCCGGATGTTGCGGAGATGCACCTCCCCGGAGTCGGCGGGGATCGCCTGCAGCAGCACGGGCAACAACAGGAGGAGCATGGGACTCGCAAGCTAGACGTGAAAGGAATCGTGTGCAATGCAGTGTTCGTTCTTCACAGGCTCAAGCCTGTGCTCGGCCAACACTGTCCTTAAGGACAGCGCTCGCCGAGCCCACCCTTTAGGGTGGGTGTTAGATTATCTGCTCCGATGAATGATCCCAAAGCTCCCCGTCGGTCGCGTCAGCCCTTGATGGACGCGCTCGGCCAGATGTGTGCCGACGGGAAACAGACGGCTGAATACTTGTGGCAGGTTCCGAAAGATGCCGCGGCGCGCCAGAAGATTCTGGATCTCCTGAACCAAATTGGAATCGAAAGTGCGAAGCAAGGCCGCAGGGAGATGCCCAAGATTGTAGAAGAGCTCAAGATCGCGGCGCAGGCGACGCCCTCCCCGCAGCAGGTCGACGTTCTAGTCGACGGCTTCGACCGGCTGACTAAACTCTGGCAAGCCGCCAAGTCCGGATTACTGTGACCGAGACCGCTGCGCGCGTGGACATCGATCAGCTCTGCATCAACACCGTCCGCACGCTGGCGATGGATGCGGTGCAGCAAGCCGATTCCGGCCATCCCGGAACGCCGATGGCGCTGGCGCCGCTGGCGTACGTGCTGTGGCAACGGCATCTCAAGTACAATCCAGCGAACCCGGAATGGCTGGACCGCGATCGCTTCGTGCTGTCGGCTGGCCACGCCTGCATGCTGCTGTACAGTATCCTGTATCTCACCGGGTACGACCTCACGCTCGACGAGATCAAGCAGTTCCGGCAATGGGGCAGCCGCACGCCCGGACACTCGGAGCACGGCGTCACGCCGGGCGTGGAAGCGACCACCGGGCCACTGGGACAGGGCATTGGAAACGCAGTCGGCATGGCGATCGCCGAGGCGCAGCTCGCGGCGCTGTTCAACCGCCCCGGGCATTCCATCATCGGTCACTACACCTATTTCCTCGCGTCCGACGGCGATCTCATGGAGGGCGTGTCGCACGAGGCGTGCTCCCTCGCCGGTCACCTGAAGCTCGGCAAGCTGATCGGGTTCTACGACGACAATCGCATCACGATCGATGGGTCGACCGATCTCGCCTTCTCCGATAACTCCGCGAGGCGCTTTGAGTCGTACGGTTGGCACGTGCAACGGATCGCCGATGGCAATGATCTCAAGGCGATCGATTCTGCGATCGCCCACGCGAAGCGGGTGACCGAGCGGCCGTCGCTCATCATCGTGCGGACGCACATCGCGTGGGGCAGCCCGCATAAGCAGGACACCGCGGAGGCGCACGGCGCACCGCTTGGCGCCGACGAAGTCAAAGCGACGAAGCAGAACCTGGGCTGGCCCTCCCTCGAGCCGTTCTACGTTCCGGACGAGGCGCTCGAGCAATGGCGAAGTGCCAAAGCCCGGGGTGCGCAGCTCGAGGCGGACTGGCAGAAGAAATGGGGCGCGTACCGCGCGGCGCATGCGGATCTTGCCGCCGAGCTGGCTCGCCGCCTCGCAGGCCGCCTGCCGGCGGGCTGGGATGCGGCGTTGCCGGTGTTCGGCCCGCAGGACGCGCAGGCCACGCGCGCGGCGTCGGGCAAGGTGCTCAACGCGCTCGCTGCGAAACTGCCGGAGCTGATCGGTGGATCAGCCGACCTGACGGGCTCGAACAACACCGAGATCAAAGGTGGCGGCCCGGGACGAAACTTCCACTACGGAGTCCGCGAGCACGCGATGGCTGCGGTGCTGAACGGCATCACGCTGCATAAAGGCTTCATTCCGTTCGGCGGAACGTTCCTGATCTTCTCCGATTACATGCGGCCCGCGATTCGTCTGGCGGCATTGACGCATCTCAAGCCGATCTACGTGTTCACGCACGATTCGATCGGTCTGGGCGAAGACGGGCCGACGCACCAACCCATCGAGCAGCTCGCCGCGCTGCGCGCCATTCCCAACATGACGGTGATCCGACCCTCCGATGCGACGGAGGTCGTCGAGGCGTGGCGGGCGGCGATCACGCATCAGCAGGGTCCCGTGGCGCTGGTGCTCACACGGCAAAAGGTCGCCGTAGTCGACCGATCGAACTACGCGCCGGCAACGGGGCTGCATAAGGGCGGCTATGTCCTGGCAGACTCGAGCGATCCTGACGTGGTGCTCATGGCGACAGGTTCGGAAGTGGAGCTGATCCTGGGGGCGTACGAACAGCTGAAGGCTGACGGCAGACGGCCAAGAGCGGTCTC
>DASPXD010000172.1:0-1852 GCA_035637435.1 Gemmatimonadales bacterium | reverse complement strand
GGTCACCGGAGCGGCGAAATACGCCTACGAGTACCCCGTCGAGGGCGTGACCTACGTTTTCCCGGTGCAGAGCACGATCGCCAGGGGCCGGGTCGTGTCGATCGACGCGAGCGCAGCGCGTGCGCTGCCCGGTGTCATCGCCGTGCTTTCGCACGAGAACGCCCCACGGCTCGCGCCGCTTGACGATGCCGAACCGGCGGTGTTCCAATCCGACGCGGTCGCCTATCATGGGCAGTTCGTCGCTGCCGTGGTCGCCGGGACGCCCGAGATAGCGCGACACGCCGCGAGCCTCGTCGTCGTTCACTACCAGGAGCAGCCGCACGACGTCGAACTGCGCGCTGACCGCGGTGATCTCTCCACACCGGAGAGACTCAGCAATGGCGATGAGACTGATACCAGGAGCGGCGATGTCGAGGCCGCCATGGCCTCGTCGCCCATCTCGCTTGACCACACCTATACGACACCTGCTGAGCACCACAATCCACTCGAACCGCACGCGACCACCGCCATCTGGAGCGACGAGGGCGTGACCCTCTACGATGCGAACCAGGGTGCCGACTGGATACGGGATGATGTCGCCAAGGCGTTCAAGCTCCTGCCCGAGCGCGTTCGCGTCATTGCGCGCTATGTCGGTGGCGGCTTCGGCTCCAAATTGTTTGCACACCCACACATGATCCTCACCGTGATGGCCGCGCAGGTGACGAGGCGGCCGGTGAAGCTCGCCCTCACCCGGCAGCAGATGTTTGCCGTGGCTGGCTATCGCACCCCGACGATCCAACGCATGCGATTGGGGGCCGACCGCACCGGCCGGCTCACGACGATCGCGCACGACGTCGTCGAGCAGACCGCGACCATCTACGAGTTTGCCGAGCAGACCGCCATCCCGTCGCGCATAATGTACGCGGCCCCAAACCGCCGCACCACCCACCGGCTGGCGCGGCTCGATGTGCCCGTGCCGACGTTCATGCGCGCACCGGGCGAGTGCCCGGGGATGTTCGCCCTCGAATCGGCGATGGACGAGCTGGCGCTCGCCTGCGGCCTCGATCCGATCGAGTTGCGCATCCGCAACGAACCCGCGGTCGATCCCGAGACCGGGCGTCAGTTCAGCAGCCGCAACCTGGTGGCATGCCTGCGGGAGGGGGCGCAGCGTTTCGGCTGGGCCCAGCGCGATCCGCGGCCGCGCGCGCGACGCGCTGGCTCCTGGCTCATCGGGACCGGCGTTGCGGCTTCGACGTATCCGCTCTACCAGTTTCCCGCCACCGCGCTCGCGCGGGTCGACCATGCGGGACACTACCAGGTTCGTATCGACGCCACGGACATCGGGACTGGAGCCTGGACGGCGCTCACCCAGATCGCGGCGGACGCGCTGGAGGTGCCGCCCGAACGCGTGCAGCTCGCGATCGGTGATAGCTCCCTGCCAAAGGCGGGCCTGGCTGGGGGCTCGGCGGGCACCGCCTCGTGGGGGTGGGCGATCTTCAACGCGGCGAGCGCGCTCCGCGCACGGCTGCACCAGGAGTACGGCGGCAGCGTGCCTGCCGGGGGGCTGGAGGCCAGCGGCGCCTTCGAGACGAACCCCGAGGCGCAGCAGTTCTCCATGCACGCCTTTGGCGCGCAGTTCGCCGAGGTCCGCGTCAACGTGGACACGGGCGAGGTCCGTGTCCCGCGGCTGCTGGGGGTCTTCGCCGCTGGTCGCATCATCAACCCGAAGACGGCTCGCTCGCAGCTCCTGGGCGGGATGACGATGGGGCTGTCGATGGCGCTGCACGAGGCGAGCGTTCTGGACCCGCGCTTCGGCGACTACGTGAACCACGACTTCGCCGAGTACCATATCGCGACCAACGCCGATGTCGGC
>DASPXD010000171.1:0-5609 GCA_035637435.1 Gemmatimonadales bacterium | reverse complement strand
ATAGTTGCCAATCCGAAGCCATCACCGAATTTCTTCCAGAATCTCACGGCGCGTGCGGGTCGCTTTGTGAGCACCTGATAGATGTGACGGTCCGTGCGTAGCATCACATCGAACACCCGAACAACGAAATCATCGGGGACGTCGTGGTGGAAGAGATCCGACATCGAGTTGACGAACACCATGCGCGGCGCGGCCCATGTTCGCGGATGCTCCAAGCGGTCTGGCCAGAGCCGCACGGCGAATGGATCAGCCCGATTGGCCGGCGTGTCCACGACCGGCCCTCGGCGTGTGTAGATGTGGTGGAGGCGCTTCCGGGCGAGCGTTTCGGCGTAACAGTGATCGCAACCGGCTGTGACCTTCGTGCAGCCAGTGACCGGATTCCATGTCGCGTCAGTCCATTCGATTCCGGTTCTCAGACCCATCGCTGACCTCTGCAACGATGCGTTCGCGCTACCGAAGACATGCCGAAGCTAAGGATCTCGCTCGAAAAGAGCAAAGGCGCGGCAGGTGAACCTCCACCAGCCGCGCCTCGTTGTTGAACGCACCCTTCGTCCCCCCTCTCCGGAACGGAGAGGGGGACAGGGGGTGAGGACACGGAGAGGGGGGTCAGGGGGTGAGGACGTATGGGTTCGGAAGAAATCACGCACGCGCACGGCCATCTCCAGCCGTCTCCGCAAGTCCGCCCGCGTACATCCTCCTCCCGCTGCTGAGAGTCCATGACACGATGTCGGGTGTCGTGCCGCCGTCGTGAAGTTCCCGAAGGGCGGTGTTGAATGCGATTATTGCGCCACGAGGCTTGAGGCTGGCGCGGAGCGGTATCCGCGTTGCGCTGTCCTCAGAACAGGACGCGTTGCTCGAAGAAATCTTACGAGCGGCGGGAATCGACGACGCGACGTCAAGGGAAAACCCGAGGTCGCGAAGTGCAAGCCCGGCGCCCGTCAGGTTTGGTGAATCGCTATGTGGTGACTTGTCATCGCTTGCGGGTTACAACCGCGCGCGTTTCGGTCTCGGCAGTCCATCGGGCGTCCTCACGCTCCGGTAGCGCGGTCTCAGTGAGCGTAGGGTTGGGGTGTTCACCCTGTGTCCGAGTAATGACGGCCCTCCGCAGAGGGATCTGCTTTTAATCTGCTGCCGCCTGCTGTTGTTGCTGCTCGTCCGCCAACAATCGGAATGACTTCACGGCACCGGTGAGCCGGTCGGCCGCTTCGGCGAGCTGATTGGCGGACGATGCGATCTCTTCAGTAGACGCGCTCTGTTCCTCGCCCGACGCGGCCAGCTCTTCGGCCGAAGCGAGCAGCGTGTCCGTCTGGCCGGCCACCGTCCCCAGCCGGTTGGCGATTTCCTCCACTAGCGTGCGCAGCTCTCCGGCCGACTGCGCGATCTCGCGGCTCCAGGTGGCGTTGGCGTCGGCTTCGCCGGCGACCGTCGCGAGACCCTGGGCCGCGGTCTGCGACGCTTCACGGACGGCGGCCCCGCCCTCCGCCAGGCGCACCAGGCGGTCGCGGGTCGCCTGCACGCGCGCGAGCACGCCGCGGACCGTGTCGGCCGTCTGACCCGCCGCGGTCGCGGCCACCAACGCGAGCTTGCGGACCTCGTCGGCGACGACGGCGAAGCCGCGTCCCTGCGGGCCGGCGCGCGCCGCCTCGATCGCGGCGTTCAAGGCCAGCATGTTGGTCTGCGTCGCGACCGCTTTCGTCTGTGCGACGAACGTCTGAATCCTCGCCGAGGCCTGCGCCAGCGCCTCGGCTTCTTCGGCGCCCTTCGCCACCTCGTCGGCGAGCTTGGCGAGACGCACCGTGCTCTGGTCCAGCCCGTCCTTGTGCCGCCGCGCCAGCGCCGACAGATCCGCGTTGCGGCGCGCCGCTTCCTCCGCTCCCTGGGCGAGCTTCGCGGCAATCTGGAGAATGCGGGCGGCATCGTCGGCCGCCGCGCGCACCAGCTGCGCCTGTTCGCCGGCCCGGCGCGACAGGTCCTGCGATGTCGCGGCCATCTGTTCGGTGGACGCGCTCATCTGTTCCGTCGAGGCGGAGATCTCCGTGGCCATGGCCGCCGCCTCGTCCGCGGCGGCGCGAATCGCACCGACCAGCCGGCGCAATGCCACCACCATCGAATGGACCGAGGACAGCAGCTCGGCGACCTCCGTTGCCTCGGTGCGATGGGTCGTGACCGTCACCGAGAGATCGCCGCCCGCGACCCGGCTCGCGATCGCGCCCGCGGCGCGCACCGGCTCGGTGACGAGGCGGCCCAGCCGCTGCGACAGCCAGAAGAGCGCGCTGACCGCCACGACGGCGACGAACAGCGCGCCAAGCCACACCGCGCGCTGCGTGCTACGCGCGGCGGCGAAGGCCGTGGCCGCCGGCTCGCGATACAGCACCCACCACTCGCCCTGATTCGCCGGCATGGAAACGACCAGCTCGTCTTCGCCGCCCACCGTTGTGACGCGCGCGCTGGCTGCTGCTGCTGCCAGCGGGATCCGGTCCTTGTCCGGGAGCGTGTGTAGCAACAGAGGGGAATTCTTGGTGACGAGCAGGTCGCCATGCACATCCACGACTTCGAGATAGGCGCGATCCGCTAGCTCCTGGGTGCCGAGCAGCGCCGTCAGCCGATCGAGGGCAAACACCGCCTTGACCACGCCGACGGGTTGCGGAACACGCGGCGCGCGAATGCTGACGTCGAATTCAAGCGACGCAACGCCGGCGGAAGAGTCGAACCGCGCCTCCCCCTCGTATAATCCCTCCGCCAGCGCGCGCTGCCACCACGTCTCATTGCGTTGCACGAAATCGGACGGGCGCTTCGACGCGAGCACGTTGAGCCCGTGGCTCTCCGTCACGAGGATTTCAGCGAAATCGGAGATCGTCGTATAGGCGTGGAGATAGTCCCGCAGCGCGGGATCGGCGCCCAATTGGCGGCTGGTGTTGAAGGCGCGCTCCAAGTCCGGAATCGCCATGCGGTCGAGGCCGCGGGCGGCTGCCGCCTGTCCCGCGCTGCGCACCGCCGTGATGAGCTGCGGCTCACTCGCCAGGGATACGACCTCCCGGCGGCGCTCTTTCAGGTACAGCGTGACGATGGCCGCGACGCGGGTCGCGACATCGCGCCCGCGCACATCGGCTTGCTGCTCGAGCACGTGGCCGACGCGGCTGCTGGTGAGCCAGGCGACGAACACGACGAGGAGGACGGCGGCGCCGGCCCCCGAAAGCAGAAAACTCTGGCGGAGTTGCTGAGACTTGATGGCCATGGTTTAATATTCGGCACTCATGCGAGACGTCCCAAGCTACGATCCGGCCGCACTCGAAGCAAAGTGGCAGGCCCGTTGGGCCGAGCGTCACACCAACGAGCCGGAGCTCGATCGCGCCGCGCGGCCGTTCTACAACCTGATGATGTTCCCCTATCCGTCGGCCGAAGGGCTGCACGTCGGCAACATGTTCGCGTTCACGGGGGCGGACATCTACGGCCGCTTCAAGCGGCTCCAGGGCTTCGACGTGTTCGAGCCGATGGGGTTCGATGCGTTCGGGATCCACTCGGAGAACTACGCCCTCAACATCGGGACGAATCCCGCCAAGCTGATTCCGCGGAACATCGCCACCTTCCGCCGCCAGCTGCGGCGCTTCGGCGGCATGTACGACTGGCGGCACGAGCTCTCGACCACGGATCCAGACTACTACCAGTGGACGCAGTGGATCTTCATCCAGCTGTTCAAAGCTGGACTGGCCTACAAGAAGCGCGCGGCCGTGAACTGGTGTCCGAAGGACAAGACCGTGCTCGCCAACGAGCAGGTCATCGATGGGCGCTGCGAGCGCTGCGACACCCCGGTCGAGCAACGATTCCTGGACCAGTGGTTCTTTCGGATAACGAACTATGCCGAACGGCTCCTCGAGAACCTCGACAACCTCGACTGGTCCTCCTCCACCGTCCTCCTGCAGAAGAACTGGATCGGCCGCAGTGAGGGAGCGGATCTCATCTTCGAGACGCCCAGCGGGCGCAAGATCACCGTCTTCACCACCCGGCCCGACACGGTGTTCGGCGCGACATACCTGGTGCTCGCCCCGGAACACCCCATGGTGGACGAGCTGACGGCCGTCGAGCGGAAGAGGGCCGTCAAGACGTATCAGCGGGAGGTCCAGTCCAAGGACGTGGTGACGCGCCGCGTCGGCGACAAGACCAAGACGGGCGTGTTCATCGGCTCCTATGCCAGGAATCCGGCGACCGGTGAGGCGATTCCGATCTGGATCGCCGACTACGTGCTCATGGAGTACGGCACCGGCGCGATCATGGCGGTTCCGGCGCACGACAAGCGCGACTTCGAGTTCGCCACGCAGTTCACGCTTCCCATCCAGCAGGTCGTGGCGGTGGAAGGCGAGTCGTTGCCCATCGTGTCGGACGACGGTGTGCTCATGAATTCGGGCGCGTTTGACGGCATGCCGTGTCTCGAGGGAACGCGGAAGATCGTGGCCTGGCTCGCCGGGCGCGGGCTGGCGACGGCGCGCGTGCAGTACCGGCTGCACGACTGGTGCATCTCCCGCCAGCGCTACTGGGGCCCGCCCATCCCGATCATCTACTGCGAAAAGTGCGGCGTCGTCCCGGTACCCGAGAAGGATCTGCCCGTCGCGCTCCCGCTGATCGACGACTTTCGGCCCGATGATACGGGCGTGAGCCCGCTCGCGCGGCACGAGGAATGGTACTTCGTGAAATGCCCGCAGTGCGGCGGCCGGGCGCGGCGGGAAACCGACGTCTCGGACACGTTCCTCGATTCAGCGTGGTATCATCTGCGCTATCCGTCCACCGAGTTCGCCGACCGGCCGTTCGACCCGGCCCGCACCAAGAAATGGCTCCCGGTCTCGAGCTACATCGGCGGGAACGAGCACGCGGTGCTTCATCTCCTGTATGCGCGCTTCATCTGTATGGTGCTGTACGATCTAAAGCTCCTGCACTTCGACACCCCGTATCCGAAATTCCGCGCGCACGGCCTGATCGTGAAGGACGGGGCCAAGATGTCGAAGTCGCGCGGCAACGTCGTCGTGCCCGACATCTACATCCAGCAATGGGGTGCCGACACGTTCCGGATGTACCTCATGTTTCTCGGCCCCTTCCAGGAGGGGGGCGATTTCCGCGACGAGGGCATCGTCGGCATACGACGGTTTCTCGAGAAGGTGTGGGTGCTCGCGCACGAGACTAAAGCAGGATGGTCGACAGAAAAGAGCGTTCCGGCGATCGAGCAAAAGCTCCACCGCACGATTCGCAAGGTGACGGCGGACACCGAGGGGTTGCAGTACAACACCGCGATCGCGGCGATGATGGAGTACGTGAATGAGCTCAGGGAGCAAGGAGCAGGGAGCACGGAGCTGCTGGAGCCACTTGTCATAATGTTAGCGCCGTACGCGCCGCACATTGCCGAAGAGATGTGGGGGCTGCTCGGCGGCAAGGAGTCCGTGTTCCAGGCCCGCTGGCCCGCCCACGACGAGCGCCTGGCCTCCGCCGGTGACGTCGAGATCGCCATCCAGGTGAACGGCAAGTTGCGCTCGCGGCTCACCGTGCCGCGCGGCATGGCCGAGAAGGATGTGCTCGCGCGCGTGCTGGCCGATGAGGCGGTGAAGAAGTTTGTGGACGGGCAA
>DASPXD010000170.1:0-7404 GCA_035637435.1 Gemmatimonadales bacterium | reverse complement strand
CGCCGCAGCGACGGCGGCGGATCCTCGACGTGCATGCGCGCCAGCTCGAACCAGTCGGTCGAGCTGAACGGCACCTCGCCCGTCGCGGCCTTGTACAGCGTGACGCCGAGCGCGTAGAAATCCACGCGCTGGTCGAGCGGTCGCCCCTGCGCCTGCTCCGGTGACAGGTAGTGCGGGGTGCCGATCGTCATGTTCACGCCGGTGGAGGCGACGTAGCCCGACACGGCCCGCGCGATGCCAAAGTCGGTGAGAACGGCGGCGCCGTCGGAGCGAATAAGGACGTTGTCCGGTTTCAAGTCGCGATGAATGACGCCCTGGCGGTGCGCGAATTCGAGCGCCGCCGCCATGTCGCGTGCCAGCCGGAGGATGTCCTCCTCCGGAAGGGGTCCTTCCCGCGCGATGCGGGCGCCGAGGCTGTCGGCACAGAGGTCCATCGCGAAGTAGACGTGCTCGCCGCTCTTGGCGACCGACCGGATGCGGATGATGTGCGGGTGTTCGAGTTTGGCGGCGGTCTCGCTCTCATTCCGAAAGCGCGACTCGAACTGGGGATCGCCGGCGTAGCGGGGCTTCAGCACCTTGATGGCGACGGGAGTGCCGTCCGGTCCCCGGCCGACGAACGCCCACGCGAAGCCGCCCTGGCCGAGTAAGCGTTCCAGGGTGTAGGGGCCTAAACTCCGCCCCACGAGATCGGTGGCAGCGTTGGTCACTTTACAAAGGCGTCGAAGCCGGTTAACCTACGGCGCTTCCAACGATTAGGGAACAGGGACGATGTACGACAAGACGACGCCGGTCAGGAAACACGGGCTGCACGACCGGGACACCGGCTCGAGCCGGGTTCAGGTGGCGCTGCTCACCGAGCGCATCAACAGCCTCACGGATCACTTCCGGGTCCACGCCAAGGACTACCACGGGCAACGCGGCCTGCTGCGCATGGTCAGCCGCCGCCGCCGCCTGCTGGAGTATCTCAAGCGCACCGATCTCGCGAAGTACCGGCAGCTCATCGAAGAGCTCGGTCTCCGTCATTAGTTGGTAACGGTGTCGTTGCAGGGCGTCCCGGAAAGAGCACCGGGACGCTCGGCGTTTTTTCTATTGCTCTAGACAGGCAGATCAGTGAAGCACGTCGAGAAGCAGTTCGCCGGCCGCACATTGAAGCTCGAAGCGGGGCGACTGGCCAAGCAAGCAGCAGGATCGTGTCTCCTCCAATTCGGCGAGACGGTGGTGTTAGCCGCGGTGACGGTGTCCGACAACATCGCGAACCTCCCGTACTTTCCGCTGACCGTCGAATACCGCGAGAAGGCCTACGCCGCCGGCAAGATCCCCGGCGGCTTTTTGAAGCGTGAAGGCCGGCCCTCCGATGAGGAAATCACCTCGGCGCGTGTGATCGACCGCTCCGTCCGGCCGCTCTTCCCCGAGGGCTTCAAGAACGAAGTGCAGGTCTTCGTCTATGTGCTTTCGGCAGATCAAGAAAATGACGCCGACGTGCTCGGCGTGACCGCGGCCTCCGCGGCGCTATCGATGTCCAAGGTGCCCTGGAACGGCCCGATCGCCGCCGTGCGCGTCGGTCGCGTCGAAGGCGCCTGGATCCTGAATCCCACCTTCCAGCAGCTCGAATTCTCCGATCTCGATCTCACGGTGTCCGGCTCGCGCGAATCGATCGTCATGGTCGAAGGCGGCGCGCTCGAGCTGACTGAGGCGGAGATCGTCAAGGCGTTGGAAGTGGCGCAGAAGGGCATCAAGGAGCTGCTCGACATCAGCGACGAGGTGGTCGAGGCGATGCAGCAGCCCAAGATGGAATGGGTCAAGGCCGAGCCCCCAGCTGATCTCGTCGCCCGCGTCAAAGAATTGGCGGACGATAAGGTTTCTGAGGCGTTGACCTTGGCAGTCAAGGCGGAGCGGACGCAAGCCCTCAGTGCCATCAAGCAGACGATCGTCGAAAAGCTCGCAGAGGAATTCCCCGACAAGCTCCGCGAAATCGTGTCGGTCATCGAAGACATCGAGTACAAGACGATGCGCGACCGCGTGCTGTCGGCCGGCGAGCGCGTGGACGGCCGCGATCTCGACACGGTGCGGCCGATCACCTGCGAGGTGGGCTGGCTGCCACGCACGCACGGCTCGGCGCTGTTCACGCGCGGCCAAACGCAGGCGCTGGTATCGGTGACGTTGGGCACGACGCGGGATGAGCAGCGCATCGATTCGATCGACGTCGCGCAAGAGACGACCAAGTCGTTCATGCTGCACTACAACTTCCCGCCGTTTTCGACGGGCGAAGTGAAGCCGATTCGCGGCACGTCGCGGCGCGAAGTGGGGCATGGCGCGCTCGCCGAGCGGGCGCTGCAGGCGATCCTGCCGCCCTACGAGCAGTTTCCCTACACGCTGCGCATCGTGTCGGACATTCTCGAATCGAACGGCTCCTCGTCGATGGCTACGGTGTGCGGTGGCTCGCTGGCGCTGTTTGATGCCGGCGTGCCGGTGAAGTCCGCGTGCGCCGGGATCGCGATGGGGCTGATCACCGACGGCAGCCGCACGGCGATTCTGACCGACATCTTGGGCACCGAGGACCATCTCGGCGACATGGACTTCAAGGTCGCGGGAACGCGCGAGGGTGTCACGTCGATTCAGATGGACATCAAGGTCGAGCGGCTCGACTGGAAGGTGATAGCCGAAGCGCTCGACAAGGCCAAGAAGGCGCGGCTCCACATTCTCGACGTGATGCAACAGACCATGGCACAGCCGCGCTCGCAGCTCTCCAAGTACGCGCCCCGCATCCTCACGATCCAGATCCGGCCCGACAAGATCGGGGACGTTATCGGTCCCAAGGGCAAGACGATCCGCGGCATCCAGGAGCAGACGGGCGCCGAGATCAACGTGGACGACACAGGATTGGTCACGATCTCCGGCGTGGGCGAGGCGGCCGAGCGGGCACGCGACATGATCTCGGGAATCGTGCAGGAGCCCGAGGTCGGCAAGGTGTACGAGGGCGTCGTGAAGAGCACCACCGCATTCGGCGCCTTCGTCGAGATCATTCCGGGCGTCGAAGGGCTGCTGCACATCTCCGAGCTGCAGCATGGCCGCACCGAAAAGACCGAGGACGTGGTCAAGAAGGGCGACCACCTCAAGGTGAAGCTGCTCGAGGTGGACGAGCGGGGCCGGATGCGGCTGTCCCGGAAAGCGCTCATCGAGAAGAGCTAGCGTGTCCGGCACGCTAGAGACGGTCCTCCTGGACCGGGAAATCCACCGCACCATGGCGCCGAACGGGGTGATGGTGCTGAGCGAGCGGGTCCCCACCGTTCGCTCGGCCGCGGTCGGCGTGTGGGTGCGCACCGCGAGCGCCCACGAGCTGCGTCCCAAGATGGGCGTGTCGCACCTGCTCGAGCACATGGTTTTCAAGGGGACGGAGCGGCGCACCGCGCAAGAGATCGCGCTGTCGCTGGAGTCACGCGGCGGGTCGCTCGACGCCTACACCTCGCGCGACTCCACCGCCTATCACGCCCGCGTGCTCGACACCGACCTGTCGCGCGCGCTCGATGTCATCACCGACATGATCCGCCGCCCCGCGCTGCGCGACAGCGATCTCTCGCTCGAGCGCCAGGTGGTGCTGGAGGAGATCAGCACCGTCGAGGACACGCCGGATGATGAAGTCTTCGATCTCGTGTACGAGACGATGTGGCCGACCCATCCGTACGGCTTCCAGATCCTCGGCACCAAAGAGACGGTGAGCGCGCTGTCCGCGGACGATCTCAAGCACCTGCATGGCCGCGCCTACTTTCCCGGCAACTGCATCATTGCCGCGGGCGGCAATCTGACGCACGATGAGCTGCTCCAGGAAGTCGGGCGGCAGGGCTGGTTCGACGGCGGCGGCACGATGTCGCCGCCGCTCGATCCGCCACCCGTGCCGCCGGTGCCTCCGGCGGTGCGGGGCGTGACCAAGGCGTTCGAGAAAGACACCGCGCAAACGCACATCGTCTTCGCAACCGACACGATCCCCTACGCCGACAGCCGCAAGTACGGCTTGCTCGTGCTGTCGAACATCTTCGGCGGGGGGATGTCGAGCCGGTTGTTCCAGCGGGTGCGCGAAGAGCTGGGGCTCGCGTATGCGATCTACAGCTTCACGTCGTTCTATCGCGCCGTCGGCATGGCCGGCGTCTACGTCGGCACCCAGCCCGCGCGCGCCGAGAAAGCGGCGGAAGCGATTCGCGGCGAGTTCGCACGCATGGCGAGCGAGGGATTGCGGGGCGAGGCCCTGGAGGACGCGAAACAACAGACACTGGGGCAGCTGATGCTGGCGCTGGAGAGCCCCACGGCCCGGATGTATCGTTTGGCGAGCACGGCGGTGTACGGCGAGCAGTACCGCAGCCTGGACGAAATGCTGCGCACCGTCGAGGCGCTCACCGCCGATGAGGTTGCGGCGCTGGCGGCCGAGTTCTTCGCACCGGAACGGCAGACGGTGGTCTCACTGGGACCCAATGGAGGCAAATCGTGATCGTCGGCGTCCCGAAAGAGATCAAGACGGCGGAGCACCGCGTGGCGCTGGTGCCGGCGGGCGCGGAGTCGCTCGCCAGTGACGGCCACACGGTGCTGGTGGAGCAGGGTGCCGGCCTCGGCTCGGGATTCGGTGATGAGGCCTATCGCGCGGTGGGCGCGGAAATCGCGCCGGCAGCGGGGACCGTGTGGTCCCGGGCCGAGATGATCATGAAGGTGAAGGAGCCGATCGAGCCGGAATGGTCGCGCATCCGCAAAGGCCAGCTGGTCTTCACCTATTTTCACTTCGCTGCCTCCGAAGCACTCACCAAAGCGATTATCAAGTCGGGGTGCGTCGCGATCGCCTATGAGACGGTCGAGCTGCCGAGCAAAGAGCTGCCGCTGCTGACGCCGATGAGCGAAGTCGCCGGTCGCATGGCGGTGCAGGAGGGCGCGAAGTATCTCGAGAAGGTGTTCGGTGGGTACGGCATCCTGCTCGGTGGCGTCCCGGGCGTGCTGCCGGCCGAAGTGCTGATTCTCGGCGGTGGGGTCGTCGGGACGAATGCGGCCAAGATGGCCGCGGGGCTCGGCGCCCACGTCACGCTGCTCGACATCTCGCTCGACCGCCTGCGCTATCTCTCTGATGTACTTCCTCCCAACGTCGACCTGCTCTACTCGAACCGCCACAACATGCTGGAACAGCTCTCGAAGGCCGACGTCGTGATTGGTGCCGTGCTGCTGACCGGCGCCAAGGCGCCGAAGCTCGTCAAGCGCGCCGATCTGAAGGTGATGAAGCAGGGCTCGGTGATCGTGGACGTGGCGGTCGATCAGGGCGGTTGCATCGAGACCACGAAACCGACCACGCACGACCAACCGACGTACGTCGTCGACGGAATCATTCATTACGCCGTTGCGAACATGCCCGGCGGCGTGCCGCGCACGTCGACGCTGGCGCTCACGAACGCGACGTTCCCGTATGCGAAGAAGCTGGCACGACTGGGGTGGAAAGAGGCGTGTAAGAAGGATCCGAGCCTCCTGCTGGGCCTCAACGTAGTAGAAGGAAAGGTTGTCTATCCTGGCGTAGCGGAGGCGTTCAACTTGCAGGTGGTGGATGCGAAGACCGTGTTGTGATCCTCACTTCATCTGAAGCTCGACAAGGAGGATTCGATGCCACCGCGTCTGCGTGTCTTCTATTCCGTTCTCACCGCCGCGCTGCTCTTCATTCCCGCTGTTGCGCTTTACAGCGAGCTATCCAAACGCTCTGACATCTGGTGGACGCCGCCGAGCATGGCCCTTTCACTTGCTGACAGCAAGGACCGTGTGGAGGTCTACGCGCGGGGCCAGGCGCTCGGGACCCTGCTTGACCGGAAACAACTCTCGATCAGCGATGGAACGGGGTCGCGCCTGCTCAGCGCCCAGGACATCGGGCTTCGATTGAATAACTGGGACCGCGTCCGCGCAGAGCGGCTGCCGCTGCTGCTGTTTTACGCCGCTGCCTGTGGTTTTGGAGCAGCGCTGTTCGTGGTGATTGCTACCGGTCGACTGGCGTATCGAGGGGAGAAGCGGCTGCCGGTGCGTGAGAACTAGGACGACTCGACGGGCGGCCCCGGGAGAATGACCAGTAGATACCTGCCTGCTCTCGTAGTCATCGTCGGCGCCGCGCTCATCGTGTCGGGCATCGCGCCCTACGATCGCACGACGTGGTGGCTCGAGATCTTCCCGATCCTGATCGCGGGCCCGGTGCTCGTGCTCACGGCGCGCCGTTTTCCGCTGACCCCACTGACGTACACGTTGCTCGCCTTTCATGCACTCATCCTCATCGTCGGTGGCCACTACACCTACGCCCGCGTGCCCCTCGGCTTCTGGGCGCAGAACATGTTTGGCCTGGCGCGGAACGACTACGACCGCCTCGGGCACTTCGTCCAGGGCTTTGTCCCCGCCATCCTGATCCGCGAGATCCTGCTGCGCACGTCGCCGCTGCGGCCCGGCCGCTGGCTGTTCGTCCTCGTGACGGCGACGTGCCTGGCGTTCAGCGCGTGCTACGAGTTCTTCGAGTGGTGGTCGGCGCTCGCCGGCGGTCATGCGGCCGACGCGTTCCTCGGTACGCAAGGCGACGTGTGGGACACGCAGTGGGATATGTTCACCGCGCTGCTGGGTGCGATCTCGGCACAGCTGCTGCTTGCTCGCGTCCACGACCGCAGCCTGGCCAAACTATTGGCGGCGCAATAGGCTCCGCTTGACGTAGACAGCTCGTCCCCCCGAACGTACCGCAACCATGATCCCGGCTCAGCGACATCCGTGCATCTGTGAATCATCCGCGACATGGGTCTGCGCTGCTTGAGCGGCGGATCGAGCGCGACGGGCTGATGATCGTCGGCGCCGAGTACTGCGTCGAGCGGGGCACAGTGGAGTTCCTCGATGGCTAACCCTTCCGCAGGAAAAGAAGCGGTCACACGCAACGTCGGCGGGCACGAGGTCACGATCTCGAACCCGGGCAAAGTGCTGTTCCCCAAACCGAAATACACCAAGCTCGATCTCGCGAACTATTACCTCGCGGTCGCCGAGGGCGCCCTGCGCGGCGCGGGTGGGCGGCCCAACATGCTGGTCCGTTTTCCCAATGGGATCGGCGTGCCCTCCTTCTATCAGAAGCGGGCGCCCGAAAGCCGCCCGCCCTGGATCGAGGTGGTGACGCTGCGGTTTCCCTCCGGCCGCACGGCCGACGAGGTGGTGCCGCGCGATGCCGCCTCTCTCGTCTGGCTCGCGAACCTCGCCTGCCTGGAGCTGCATCCGCAGCCCGTGCGCGCCGAGGACCTCGACCACCCGGATGAGCTGCGCGTGGACCTCGATCCCGTGCCGGGCATAAAGTGGCCGCAGGTGCGGCAGGTAGCGGAGATCGCGCGCGAGGCACTCGACGAGGTCGGGCTCATCGGCTGGCCCAAGACGTCG
>DASPXD010000169.1:0-3087 GCA_035637435.1 Gemmatimonadales bacterium | reverse complement strand
GCGCGTGCGCCTTGCCCTGCTCGAACAGGTCGCGCACCCGCGAGGCGCCGACGCCCACGAACATCTCGACGAAGTCCGACCCGGACATCGAGAAGAAGGGCCGGCCCGCTTCACCGGCGACCGCTTTGGCGAGCAGCGTCTTGCCGGTCCCCGGCGGGCCGACCAGCAACGCCCCCTTCGGCAGCCGGCCGCCCAGCCGCTGGAACTTCTGCGGGTCCTTCAGGAAGTCGATGATCTCCTCGAGCTCCTGCTTCGCCTCGTCGCACCCCGCCACGTCGGCGAAGGTGACCTTGGGCGTGTCGCCGGCGAGCAGCTTCGCCTTCGACTTGCCGAACGCAAAGGCGCGGTTCCCGCCCTGCTGCATCTGCCGCAGCATGAAGATCACGAGGCCGAAGATCAGCAGGTACGGCAGGAACGTCAGCAGCACGACGCCGAAGGACTGGCCGGCTTCGCGCGCGCGCACGTCCACGCCTTTGCTCGAGAGATTGGCCGCGAACTTGTCGTCGGCTTCGAAGGGGAGCAGCACGTTGAAGCGCTCGACCGTCTGGCGCTTGACCACGACGGGGCGCTGGAAGATGCCGCGGACCTTCTGCCGCTCCGCGATCTCCACGGAGGCGATGTTGCCCGCGTTCAGCTCTTCGTTGAACTGCGTGTAGGTGATTTCGGCTTCTTCGCGGCGGCGGCTCGACGCGAGCTGCACCAGCGCGATCGTCCCGACGATGAGGAGCGCCCAGAACGAGAGCGTCCGCAGCATCCGGGCCCAGTTGAATTCCCGCGGTGGCGGGGGAATGCGATTGGCCATCTACATCAGACTCGCGATATAAGGAAGGTGCCGGAAGTTTTCCGCGTGATCGAGCCCATACCCGACCAGGAACAGCGTCGGCGCGTCGAATCCCAGGAACTTCGCTTCCAGCTCCAGGTGGTCAGCCACATGTTTGTGCAACAGCGCGCAGATCTCCAGACTTTTGGGGCGGCGCTGCTTGAGCAGCGCGACCAGCTTGTTCAGCGTCTTACCCGTGTCGATGATGTCTTCTACCAGCAGGATGTGCTTCCCCGCCAATTCCGTCTCGGGATCGTACACCAGCCGCACGTTCCCGCTCGATACCGTCCCTTCGCCGTAGCTCGATGCGACGAGGAAATCGACCTGTAACGGCCGGTCGATCTTGCGTACGAGGTCACTCAGAAAGATGAAGCTGCCTTTGAGCAACCCGAGCACGAGCAACTCGCCATCCGGATAGGCCGCGGTGATTTCCTGCCCCAGCTCCCGCACCCGTTCCGCAATGGTCTCTTCTTCAAACACGACGCGCTTCAGCTCAGCGATACTCGATAACATCCACCCTCACCGCTCGAGTTCCGGGCGCCGGCACGCCCGCGGCACTACGACAGATGCCCGGCACCCAGAGAATGGTCTCACCCCGACTGACGACGGGATAGCGCGGCCGCGCGCTGCGCGGGATCCGCGCTTCCATTAATAGGCGACGCAGCGGGCGATGCCCGACCCCGCCCAGCGGCACCAGCGAATCGCCGCGCGCGGGAGGCCGCACCTCCCACGCCGCGCTGTCCAGCCAGGTCGTCCACGTCGCGCGCTCGATCCGGGCCGGAGCGGGCGCGGTCGACCAGGTGATCGTGAATGCGCCGAACCGCGCCATGCCCTGCTCGCCGGTCGGCCACACTCGTTCGAGTGCGCAGCCGACCGCTCCCGCATCACGGCTCACTCGGAACCGATCGAACGCCACTTCGGCTGACCAGCCGCCGCCCAGTGACAGGCGGCGCCCCGAGGGGCGTTGCGCCAGTGCCACAAGCCGGCGGGCGCGGGTGGGACCAAGGACCAGCCCTACTCTTCGTGCCGCCGCGCGCAAGAGCGCAACAGACAATGCGTTATCATAGCCGCCCACACTCGCGCGGGCAACGGTGAAGGATTCTCCCTCCACGTGCAGTGCCAGGTCCGGGACCAAATCGAGCATGCGATCCCAGGCGCGGCGGTCACTCGCGGCGTGGCGGCCCTGCGCCAGCACATCACCCCGCAGACGGGCGCCCAGGCGCTCGTTCAGCAACGGCAGGAGCGTCGTGCGAATCCAGGAGCGCAAATGTCGCGGGTCGCGATTCGCGGGATCGTCGTGAACCGGCAGGCCGCGCTCGGTGGCGTACAGGGCGAGCTCGCGGCGCGTGAACGGCAGCAGCGGCCGCACCAGACCGCCGCGTCCGCGCGCGGCGATGCCGGCGAGGCCGGCCGGCGCGCTGCCGCGCAGCGAGCGCAGCACGATCGTCTCGACCTGATCGTCCTGGTGATGCGCGGTGACCACGTACTTTGCGCTGCGGCGGCGTTGTACCTCGCGCAGCCACGCGTAGCGGGCGCGCCGCGCTTCGGTTTCGGTCGCTTCGGGACCGAGGTGGAGCTCGGTGGATTCGAAGGGGAGCCCGTACGTCGTCGCCAGCTCCTGTACCATCTTTCCAACTTTCCAACTTTCCAACTGGATTCCGTGGTCCACATGCGCAACCACGAGTGTAAGCCGTAATGCGTTGGCCACGCCGTTCAGCATGTCGAGCAGCGCAACGGAGTCGGCGCCGCCCGATACCGCAACGAGCGCTTCCCCCGGCTCGCGAAACGGCCGAGCCTGCTGGAGATGCGCCAGAAAGCGCGCGGGGAGCGAGCCAGGAGTCGCCATGTATCTTGAAGTATGCTCGAACCCGACGTCACCTACCAACTCCTGCGCAATCTCACGTCCCCCGTTGTAGCTATTACGTCCGAGCGCAAGGGCAAGACAAACGGCATGATCTCCGATGCGGCGGTGCGTGCCTCGATCGTGCCGTCGGTCCCGCGCCTGTCGGTGTACATCCACAAGTTCAACTACAGCCACGATATGATCTTCGAGACGGGCCGCTTTGGGCTGCATCTGCTGCACACCAGGCAGCTCGACGTGGTGCGGCGGCTGGGATTCTTCAGCGGGCGCGATCAGGACAAGCTGGCGGGGATCCCGCATCATAAAGGAAAGAGCGGCGTGCCGGTGCTCGATGAGTGCTTCGCCCACTTCGAGTGCAGCGTCGCGAACGTGATGGATACCGGGAGCTCGACGCTCTTTCTGGGGG
>DASPXD010000168.1:0-12224 GCA_035637435.1 Gemmatimonadales bacterium | reverse complement strand
CAGCCAAACGGAGGTCTGGCCGTGTTGGTAGATGAACACCGAGCCACGCACCAAAACGGCAAATGGCAATGTAATAATCAGGAAGATTCTCAAAAGGCCGGCAGCGACCGCTCCAGCCAACGCCCGCCACTCAGCGGATGTTGCCGGCGCCGCCTGGCGCAGCTTCTGTCGCCATTTGCGCTTCCATTCGCGGGCGGCTTCGCGTTTCAGGCGCTCGAGCTTTACGGCAATTCCATCCATAGGGACAATCTACGTTCACCCAATCGTCATGTTTCCGCGTGCGATGATTGGTGAACGGACGCTGGTTGCCAGAGGCCGACATTCGAGCGAGGCTTGAGGGACCCTGCTCGAGGAGCACCCATGGACACCATCCGCAAAGCCGAGTACTACTACGTCACCATCGCCGATAAGCCTGGAGAGGGAGAACGCCTGTTCGGCGCGCTGCGCGACGCGGGCGTGAACCTGCTGGCGGTCCACGCGTTCCCGAGTGCGCGCCGCTCCCAGGTCGACCTCGTGCCGTCGGACGCCGCGGCGTTTCTCGCAGCGGCCAAAGCCGCGAAGCTCAAAGTCTCGAAACCGAAGACGGTGTTCCTCATCGAAGGTGACGATCGCGTCGGCGCGATGGCGCAGCTCCTGGGCCGGCTCGGCGCCGCGGGAATCAACGTGACCGCGACGAGTGCCACGCGCACGGGGATGGGCCGCTACGGCGCCCTGTTATGGGTCAAGCCCCGCGACGTCAAGAAGGCCGCCGAAGTGCTGGGCGCGTGATGGCTCCAACGGAACGTAATGGCGTATCAAGGGGCGACCCTCAGCTCTGGAGGATCCACATGGCTTCACGCACCGAGCGCTTCAAAACAGCAGCGGTCAAGGCAGCCAGGACGGCCAGGAAGTGGGCGCAGACTGCTGCACGAGAGGCCGACCGGCTGCTGCAGGAAGCGCAGAAACGCGCCAAGACGGAGGAGCGGCAGCGGCGCATCAAGGCCGCGTTGCGCCGCACCGGGAAGGTGCTGAAAGCCGCGGGCCGCGCGGCGATCGTCGCCGGCGTCGCGGCCGGCATTGCCTCGGCGCGGGCGGAGAACCGCAAACTGAGAAAGAAGAGGCCCTAGTCGTCCGCACCGCTGAGCTGCAGGACTCGTTTCCACTGGGGCGCCGTCACTGGACTCACTGACAGGCGCCCCTGTCTTACAATCGGCAGGTCGGCAAACGTCCTGTCCGACTTGATCTGCGCCAGCGTCACCGCCCGCGGCAGGCGGCGGTGCGCCTTGAGATCGATGACCATCAACGTCGGGTCCTGCTTTTTCGGATCGGCGTACGGGGCCGACACAACCGTCGCCCACCCGACGACCGCCTTCTCGTCGCCGGTGTGATAGACGAGCACCTGATCGCCGGGGTGCATCGCCCGCATGTTTCGCAGCGCCACGGGATTCTTCACACCGTCCCAGACCGCCGTCTGCTCGCGCTCCAGGTCGTCGTAGCTGTACGTGCTCGGTTCGGTCTTGACCAACCAGAAGTTAGGCACTCTCGCTCCTCGCGCTGACGCTGACGAACCACGTTTCGACTGCGTGTGCGAGCTCCCGGATCACGTCCGCTTCCGTCTTGCCCATGCGCTTCGGCACCTTGAACGAATGGTCGCCGTCGTCGACCAGATGCACGGTGGCGCGCCACCCCAGGTTGTCGATGACGCCCCGCAACAGCTCGGGCGTCGCAAATTCGTCGCGCGTCCCCTCAAGAAACAACATCGGCACCTGCACCTGCGACAAGTGCTCGGCCCGGGCGGTGCCGGGGCGTCCCGGGGGATGGAGCGGAAATCCGAAGAAGACGAGGCCCCGTACGCCGGCGAGCGGCGCGTTGGCCTGCGCCTGAGACGTCATCCGCCCGCCGAACGACTTACCACCGGCCAGCAGGGGCAGCCCCGGGGCGGCGCGCGCCGCCTCCGCCACGGCTTCACGCACGCGCGCTTCGGCAACGGCCGGAGGATCGGGCCGCTGCGCGTGACGCTCCATGTAGAGGAACTCATAGCGGTAGGTCGCAATCCGGGAGGCCGCGAGGGCGGCGGCCGCGCGCTCAAGGAAGGGATGCCGCATTCCAGCGCCCGCACCGTGCGCGAGCACGAGCAGTGCTCGCGCATCGGGCGGGACGTTCAGCACGTGCTCCATACACCGTCACTGCGTAACGGTCGCACATCCCTTCTTGCAGGCGGGAGAGCCGGCGCTGCGCGCGTTGCTCTTTCCACCACTCCAAACTGTACCGGCCGACGAGACAGCGTCCGCCGCGTCCGGCTGGGCGCGCCGCGCCGCTACGTCCGCCGCAGCGGCGGCGGCGTTGCTGCGCAGTTGATCGAGTCCCTCACCAGCAACGATCGCGAGCCAGAACTGCGTCGCCGCCCCTTGTGGCAATGTGATCGGGCCGATCGATTGGACGTAGCGGTGATCGCCGGGTTCGTCGGCAGAGGGATTGCTAAAGTCACCCGCCAGCGCGGACACGATCTCGGCCGTTGTCTGGCCGAAGTCCGTGAAGAATGCGGTGCCGGACACCGGAGCGTCACTGATGATCACGGAGCCGCCCGCAGTGCCACCGCCCGCATTCGTCATATACATCAGGCGCCCTTCGGTCGCTCCGACGTCGTCCTGAAAATCGTCGTCGATATCCCAATCGGCAAAGAATCCGGGATAGATCGTGATGGGCGCCGCGCCGCCGTTCGTGAGCGTGAAGCGGAAGAGCACATAATCCGCCGGTGGCACGCCGTCATACGACTTCTGCACGACCTTCAGGCCGATTCCCTGCGATGATGACGCGTCGGAATACTGCCACGTCACCTTGGTGCCGTACTGGGGTGACGACGTGAAGTGCAACCGGCCCTCGGGCCCGAAGGCGCGGCAATTGCCGCACTGGATGTAGCCATTGAGCTCGTTTGCGCTCAGCAGCCGGTCGGGTCGAATGCCGATAAGCAACCCGCCCAGGAACAGCTGGGACACGGTTATGTCCCCGAATCGCGGCTTCTCACCGGGATTCACTGGAAACTGCACACCCCAGCCGTTGCCGAGGTCCTCTGTCAGAGCGAGCTGTCCAGCACCTACATCTCCCGGACCTGGCGTGACGACGAGCCGAGTGCGGACGTGCGAAAACTGTTGGGCGGGTGCATCGACCATATCGCACGAGTAACTACTCTCTTCGTCAGGGAACTCAAACGGCTCGAATGACACGGGTGTGAGCAGCCTCGTTCCCAACAGATCACAGACGATGTTGGGCCGGACCCGGATGCCGTTCTGGAGGATCGTCTGCGGCCGCCCGATGAATTCTTCCCACCCTCCGTCCGCGCTGCTCGTGGCCACTGTCACACCGAACAGCGTTGCATCAGCGTGCACGAGTGAGAGGTTGACGCCTGCGAACGGTTGCCCATTGATCGTGACTCCACCACCCAGCGGCGACCCTGGTGTTACGGTGATGTCGGCGGTGAGGTCGCCCGCCAATTCGACCGGCGTGAGCAGGTATGTCTGCCACGGATAGCCACTCGCAATTGCGCCGCCGAACGGCAGTCGCGCGCGAACCAGATACGTGCCAGGTGCCAGTGAGAACGTGAATGTGTTTTGCGGACAAAAGAAGAATTGCGCGCCGGCGGGAGCTCCAAAGGCTCCCATGTTGATCACATTGATTTGAATTCTCCCGCCACCCGGAAGCGAGTTACAGATGTTGCCGCCGTCAGGGCCCAGAACGCTGCCGCTCAGGACCGGGTTGCTCATGACGTCGAACGAGGGGCCCGCCGGCGCAGGCCGATCGGTGCTACTACAAGCCGCGAGCTCCGCTGCGACGACCGCAATTGCGAACCAGCGATGGAGGGTCATACGAGCCTTCCTTGGTGGGGTGTCGCTACGTGTTACCCGGATGGGCCACGAGAAGGCAAGGCGACCGCGCCAAACGACATAATGCCGAGTTCTCACTTCAGCCGTTCATTCAGCCGCTCCAGCACCCCCATCAAGTCGGGTTTGCGTTCCAGCACGGGCAGCACGGGATCGTGCCCGAGCTTCTGCATGCGCTTCAACGCATTGGCGATCGTGAACGTGCTGTTATGAAGCTTGCCGTTGACCTCGTCCCACTCGATCGGCATCGACATCGGCGCGCCCGGCGACGGCCGCACGCTGTAGGGCGCGACCATGAGCTGGCCGGCGCGATTCTGGAACGCATCGACGTACACTTTGCCCTCGCGTTTGCTGATCGTGCGCTGCGTCGTGGCAATGTCCGGATGGCGATCGGTGACGAGGCGGGCGAACAGCATCGCGAGCTGCAGGCACTGCGCATACGTGAGCTGCCGGCCCAGGGGCAGCATGATGTGCAGGCCCGACTTCCCGGTGGTCTTGACGAACGCGGGCATGTCGACCTCGTCGCACACTTGCTTCATCGTCTTCGCGAGCACGATCACGTCGGCGAACGGCGCGTCTTTCGGGTCGAGATCGATGAGACACCAGTCGGGCTTTGTGAGATCGGTGATGCGGCTGCCCCAGACGTGCAGCGGGATCGTGCCGAGGTTGACGAGATAGACGAGAGACTCCACGTCATTGCAGACGAAGTAATCGATGTCGCGTTGCGTGTCCTCGCTCCAGATCGGAATCGTCTGGATCCAGTCGGGCACAAAGCCGGGCGCGTCCTTCTGGTAGAACGATTTGCCGTTGATGCCGTCAGGGTAGCGCGTGAGTACGACCGGCCGATCTTTGAGGTACGGCAGCAGCCAGGGCGCGATCGACCTGTAATACTCGATCAAGTCTCCTTTTGTGTAACCTTCCTCCGGCCAAAATACCTTGTCCAGGTTCGAGAACTTGACTTCCCGGGGAAGAGGGACGGGGGACGAGGGACGGGTGGATCCCACCTCAGGTTCACCCATCCCTCGTCCCTCGTCCCTCGTCCCCGGCATCATCACATCCTCCGGCTTTTTATCGTCGCGGAATCTCACAAACACCGATTGCCTGAGGAGGCCGTCCGGCGTGAACTCCTTGTACCGCACGTCGCACACGAGACGCGGCTCGACCCAGGTGTGATCCGGGCCCTTGGGAAGTGCGCCGTTCTCGGGCGGCTCGCACGGCGGCGTCTCGCGCACCAGTTGGTTCAAGGTGGCGCTGATCTCGTCGAGCTGCGCGCCGCTGAACCCCGAGCCGGCGCGCCCGCAATAGATAAGCTTGCCGTCCTTGTAGGCGCCGACGTGCAGCGAGCCGAAGCCGCCGCGCGATCCTTTGGGCTTCGAGAACCCGACGACGACGAAGTCGTCGATGCGGTCGGCGCGAATCTTCAGCCAATCGGCGGAGCGGCCGCTGCGATACGGGCTGTCCGCCTTCTTCGCCATGATGCCTTCGAGTCCCAGCCTCACGACCTGCTCGTACAACGCCTCGCCGTTCTTCTCGAAGTGCTCGGAGTACCGTAACGGCCCGGTCCGGGGCAGCACCTGCTGGAGAATTTGCTTGCGCTGGACGAGCGGGAGTTTACGCAGGTCATAGCCGGCGAACGCCAGCAGGTCGAATACATACAGGGTTGCCGGCGATTCAATGGCCGCGCGTTTCGCTTCGCGCGCGCCCAGTTTGGCACGCACCTGCAGCTTGTTGAAGCTGGGATGGCCGGATTCGTTCAGCACGACGAGCTCGCCGTCCAGAATCACGCCCTCGAACGGCAGGGCTTTGACCGCGCGCGCGATTTCCGGAAATGCTTCCGTGTAGTCCAGGCCCTTCCGCGAATAGAGGATTGCCTCGCCGTCCTGACGCGCCGCGCGCATCCGGTACCCGTCGAGCTTCACCTCGAACAGCCACCCGTCCTTGCTGAAGGGCTCGGCGCGCGTCTCCGCCAGCATCAACTCCGAGTCTTCCACGCGCAGGGCGCGTGTCGGCGCACCCAGCTTCTCCAGCTCCTTTATGATCGGCTCGGCGCGCTGTTTGGCGTTACGCAGCTCGTCGTTGGTCAGCCCTGACAGCACCGACTCATCCGAGTACGGCTCGGTCGAGACGTACTCATCGCGTTCCTTGATGAGCAGCCACTCTTTCTCGGTCTTTTTGAGTTTGATCAGCGTCCAGCGGCCGTGGAGCTTGTAGCCTCGCAGCTCGAACAGCAGCTTCCCTTTTTCGAATCCTGCGCGCACGTCCTCGAGCGGGACCCACACCCCGCGGTCCCAGACGATGACCGTTCCGGCGCCGTAATTTCCTTCCGGAATGATCCCCTCGAAGTCGCCGTACTCCATGGGATGATCTTCGACTTTTACCGCGAGCCGCTTGTCGGTGGGGTTGGCGGACGGTCCCTTGGGCACCGCCCACGACTTGAGGACGCCGTCCATCTCGAGCCGCAGGTCCCAATGCAGCCGCGTGGCGTCGTGCATATGAACAATGAACAACCCGCCCGGTTGTGGACCGGGTTTTGGGACTACGCCTCCAGGCTCCGGCGTCTCATCGAATGCGCGCTTCGCCCGATAGGTGGTGAGCGAGTCGCCTCCGCCTTCCTCCGGGCGGGGCTTCCGACGGGTAGGCATGAGGGCGTATCATACTCCGATATGGCCGCCCATTCCATCGGTTCCGCCACGGTTTCGTTCGGCCTCGTGTCCGTGCCCGTGCAGCTGTTCGCTGCCGGCGAGTCGAAGGCCGCGATCTCGTTCAACTGGCTCCATAAGAAGGATGGGGCCCGCCTGAAGCAGCAGTACGTTTGCTCCGCAGACGGCGAAAAAGTCGAACGCAGCGACATGATCAAGGGCTACGAGTTCCAGAAAGGGCAGTACGTCACCTTCACGCCGGAGGAGCTCAAGGCGCTCGAAGAGCGCGCCACCGGCGCGATCGACATCGTGGAATTTCTGCCCGCCGAGCAGGTGGACCGCATTTATCTCGACCGCACGTATTTCCTGGGACCCGACAAGGGCGGCGAGCGCGCTTACAAGCTGCTGACGGAGGCGCTCGAGAAGACCAAGCGCGTGGCGATCGGCCAGTATGCCGCGCGCGGCAAGCAATACCTGATCATGGTCCGTCCGATGGACGGCGGGCTGGTGATGGAGCAGCTGCGCTACGCCGACGAGATCCGCGACATCGCCGAAGTACCGATTCCCAAGACCGAGGTCAAGAAACCCGAGCTCGACCTCGCGATCAAATTGATCGACCAGGCCGCGACCGAGGAATTCCATCCGGAGAAATACAAGGACAACGTGCGCGAGCGGATGCAGGAGCAGATCGACCGCAAGGTGGAAGGCAAGCAGATCACCGAGGAGCCGGAGGAAGCGCCGAAGACCAGGGTGCTCGACCTGATGCAGGCGCTGAAGCAGAGCCTCAGTGCTCCGGCGGCGGATGAGAAGCCGGCGAAGCGCAAAAAAGTCGCGGGCAAGCGCTAAAGCATTATCTTGGGGCGACCTTTACCCCGGGGGTGGCGCCGTGCCGCAAGACAGCTTCACGACGACAGGGTCGCAAATCAGTCCGATGGTCTGGGTGATCATCTGCGCGCTCGCCATCTTCGAAATCGCCAGCATCTGGAGGGTGTTCACGAAAGCGGGCCAGCCGGGCTGGGCAGCGATCATTCCGATCTACAACGGAATCGTGATGCTCCAGATCGCCGGCAAGCCGATCTGGTGGATTCTCCTCTATTTGATTCCATTGGTGAACATCGTCATCTCCGTGATCGTGACGCACAACCTCTCCAAGAATTTCGGGCACGGCGTCGGCTTCACGCTCGGCCTTATCTTCCTCAGCGGGATCTTCTTTCCGATCCTGGCGTGGGGGGATTCGGAGTATCTGGGGCCAACCGCAGGAACTCCCGTGCCAGCTTAGGGCCCATCCCCTGCTCTTCGTGCTTGAAAAAGATGTACGCATCGGTCCAGGCGCTTCCCAGCGCCTGGATCTTTTTTGCCCACTCCCCCAGCGCCTCCGTCCCGTAGCCCTCATCCCGTAGCCGCACGTAGCCGAAGTCGGCGGTCACCTCGAGCGGCGTCGTCCCTTCCTCTGTATCCGCGATGCACAACGCCGTGTTGGTGCTGCGCAGCAGCTCATACACGTCGTCTGACCACCACGAAGCGTGACGGAACTCACACGCCGCGCGGACATCCGTCGGGAATTGCGTGAGTAGACCCCCTAGCCGTTCGAGGTCTTTCTTAAAATTGGGGGGTAATTGAAATAACACTGCCCCAAGTTTGGCGTTAAGCTTGCGAACTGTATCACAGAAGTAGCGGAGCGGTTCATCAATGTTTCGCAGGCGCATGAAGTGCGTGATGCGTTGTGGCGCTTTCAAAACGAACGTGAACCCCGCCGGGGTCGCCGCATCCCACCCGGCGACAGTCTTGGCGCTGGGCATGCGGTAAAAAGTGTAATTGATCTCGACCGTGCCCAATTGTTGGGCGTAGTACTCGAGCCACTTGGCGCTCGGGAGCTTGGGCGGGTAGAAGCTTCCCTTCCATTCCGGGAAGTTGTAGCCTGACGTACCGACGTGCAGCCGCGGCATCGCGGCAAAGCTAGTCTCACCATTCTTGCTGGGGGAGTCGTCCCATGACGATGCTGAAGTTCACATCCGCCGCGCTGGTGTTCGCGGTCGTCGCTGCCTGCGGCACCTCGGCCGAAACCGAGCGCAAGCTGGCCGAACTGGAGCAGGCCAACGCGCAGAAGGACAGCCTGATGCAGGAAGTGGCGATCAGCTCGCGGCTCATCAGCGACGTCAACGTCGAGCTCGCCAAGGCGAAGATCCGCAACAACCGCCTGCACGTCTCCAGTGAAAGCCCGATCACCGCGTCCACCGATACGCTGATGGCGAGACTGCGGTACGTCGTGGCGCGCGTCCGGGAGACCGAGAGCGCGCTGAGCGCGAGCCGGGAGCGGATCAAGGGGTTGACGTCGCTGTCGGACAGCCTGCGCGCGACGCTCGATACCACCGTCGGCAACTTGCAGACCGTCATCGCCACCCAGAAGACCACGATCGACCTGCTCACCGACCGCGTGAACGCGCTGACGGAAGAGAACGTCGCGCTGAAGGACAGCCTGTCGACCGGCTACTACGTGATCGGCACGCGCGATGCGCTGAAGAAGAAGGGCATTCTCACCGAGCAGGGCGGTGGGCGCGTCTTGTTCATCCTGTGGCGGACGGGCAAGACCCTGCAGCCGGCGCGCAACCTCGATCCCAGGCTGTTCACGGCGATCGACACGCGGCAAGTGACCCAGATTCCGCTGCCGAGCGCGACCGCGGAGTATCGGATCGCGTCGCTGCAGGATCTCGACTACGTCGCCGAAGAGCGCCACGACAACAAGTACGCCGGCGTGCCCAGCCTGACGATTACGTCGCCCGTGGATTTCTGGCGCACCTCGAAGTTCCTGATCATCATACTCGAGGGATCGTCGGGCACGATGGCCGACCGGCCTGTGACGAGCTCGGAGCAGCAAGCCCTGAGTCGCTAGAGGAGTTGCCGCAAGTAGAAAGAGGCCAGCGATTGTGCTGGCCTCTTTGCTTGGGTGGTATGCTTAGGCATGGACAACCGCTGCGGCTGGTCAACTTCCAATGAGCAGATGATCGCGTATCACGACACAGAATGGGGCGTGCCAGTCCATGATGATCGCCAACTCTTTGGCAAGCTGGTGCTCGACGGATTTCAGGCCGGCCTGTCGTGGGCCATCATCCTGCGCAAGCGCGACGCGTTCTTGCACGCCTTCGAGGGCTTCGACCCCGACAAGATGGCCCGGTATGACGCGCGACGCGTCGCCAAGATCCTCAGGGATCCGGGAATCGTTCGCAACAAGCAGAAGGTGAAATCAGCGGTCGGCAACGCGCGCGCCTTCCTGAAAATGAAGGACGCGGGCGAGTCATTCGATCGGTTTCTCTGGCAATTCGTGGGTGGTAAGCCGAAGGTCAACGCCTGGAAGACGCTGAAACGGGTTCCCGCCGAAACCAGGGAATCGATCGCGATGAGTAACGCGCTGGTCGAGCGCGGCTTTCGCTTTGTGGGACCGACGATCGTATACGCGTTCATGCAGGCGGTGGGAATGGTGAACGATCACTTGGTGTCCTGCTTCCGCTACCCGCTGCTTACTTCGCCCGCTCCAGATACTGGCCCGACCGCGGGTCGACGCGCACCTTCTCGCCCGGTGAGATAAACTCCGGCACCTGCACCGTCACACCGTTCGACAGTTTCGCAGGCTTGGTACTCGCGGTCTTCGTCGCCGTCTTCATCACCGGGGACGTCTCGACGACTTTCAGCTCGATCACCGGCGGCAGCTCGATGGCGATGGGCCGTCCCTCCAGCCATTCCACCTGCACCACCATTTCCGGCTGCAGCCACGGCGTGTCCTCGCCCACGGCGCGCTCGTCGAGCGTGAACTGCTCGTAGGTCTGTTGATCCATCACGTGCACGCCGCCCTGATCCTGATAGAGCACCTGCATCTCTTTGGTGTCGAGACGCGCTTCATTGAGGAAGTCGGTGGCGGCGAGGCGCTGATCGAACGTGTTGCCCGAAACCAGATTGCGAAAGCGCACCTGCACGAACGCGCGCAGGTTGCCGGGAGTCCGATGTGTGAAATCCATGACGCGGCACGGCTGGCCGTCGATCATCAACACGTGCCCTTTGCGAATATCTGTGGCTTTCATAGGAGCGGGAACATAAACCGGTCGCCTTAGCACTCAAAGGGGCCGAGTGCTATCGGCTTGCCTGAGGGATGGCCATTTACTAGCGTGAGCAGCCTCACACTCGACTGCTGTGTCGGATTGCAGCTTTCCGTAGCACCATGTCCCAACGTTAGTGGACGGTTTCGAACGTAAGGCTTTGCATAACAGTCAGATAGATGACCGGCACCATCTTTGCCTCTCGAATTGCCGTAAGGGAGGGAAGCATGATCAGGCCTATCATCCATCGTCAGCTGACCCGCGGCGACCTCGCCTGCCTCGTCGACGAGATCGCGCGGATGGATGTCTCCGAAGGTCGTGAAGCCGACCAGGCGCTGCAGGCCGGCGCGGTCGATATTGTCCTCGATTCCCCCGCGGCCCTCGAAGCGGTACTCGGCCGCGGCGGTGCTCCTGCGCCGCTCCCCCTGACCCTCCTGTGGTACGTCCCGATTCGCGCCCAACTGCGCAACCGCGGCGTAACCGACATTCTGCTGGCGGACTATGCCGCGACACTCCCGGTCGTGTTCGCCAGCTCGCATTCCCAGAGCGCCATCGCGCGGGGTGAGAACGGCATGGAGGATTGGTGGCGCTTCGTCGCCGCGCTGCCGCAAGGCACCGTTGCCCAGGCCGAGGCCGCCGCTGACGCGGCGGCACTGGCGCTGTGGTGGGCCGGTTGTTTCCCTGAATGGGTCGAACGCGGCGGCGCGGGACATGGGATGGTGCGCGCCTACGTGACGTTCGCCGGCCGGATGCTGGCGCTCGCTGCCGATTTGCTCGAGGCATCCGCGCCCGAGGAGGCCGCACTCTGCGCCCGTGCCGCGGAAGCGCGCACCGAGCTCCATGCCGCCCTGATCGAGGCGCGCGCCGACTACATCGGTGAGGATCCGCACAGCAGCGAAAGCCGCCTCAATCGGTTCTTGAGGCGGCTTTCGGAAGACAATTGACGTACGGGCACGCCAATGGCGTGCCCGCTACGTTTACCATTTGGAAATCTCTTCCTGAAACGATTTCGACCGCTCCGCCAGATCCACCGGCGTGACTGACGGATCCTGCTTCACCAGCTCGACACGCTGCAGGTTGGCAACCGCCTTCCCGTAGGTCCCCTCGATCGCCAGCGCCGCGCGATACTGCTCGATCGCGATGTCGAAGCGGCCGGTCAATTCGAGCGCCATGCCGAGGTTGTTGTGGAACGTGGCGACCTTGTCGTTGAGCTCGACCGCGCGCGCCAGCGGACCGATCGCGTCTTCAAACCGCTGCAGCCGCATGTAGAGCGCCCCGAGGTTGTTCATCGCCCAGACGTCGCTGTCGTCTTTCACGATCGCATGCTGGTAGGCGACGATCGCATCGTCGTTCTTGTCCTGGGCCTCGAACGCGCGGCCCTGCAGCCGCAGCGGCTCGCTCGACGTCGAGTCGAGGGCGATGGCGGCTTCGATGTGCTGCAACGCGCTGTCGGGCTTGCCGGACTCGAGCAGGACGCGGGCCAGATTGAGATGACTCTTCACGTGAGTGGAATCGAGCGAAAGTGCTTGAACGAACGCGCTCTCGGCCTGCTCGCGATCCCCCGACTTCCAGGCCGACAGGCCGAGCATGTAGAAACCCCACGGGTTGGTGGGCCGGTCTGCCGCGTAGGTCTTGAAGAG
>DASPXD010000167.1:0-4581 GCA_035637435.1 Gemmatimonadales bacterium | reverse complement strand
GTACGACCAAACGCTGGAGTCGGCGTTCGTGGCGCTCGAAAAGTCGGCGACGGCATCGAACACCTTGAGGGATCCGCCCGGGCCAGTGGATGAACCGCCGCACGACAACGACATGACCGCTCCGGCGACGGTGACGATGATACCGAGCCGCCATCCACGTGTAATTGGAGTGGGTCGCATGGTCTCGGTCCGACCCTAACTATCCAAGGTCAGCGTGGCCGTCACCTTGATGTAGCAGCCACCGGGGCTGTGACCGAACGGGTCGAGAATGCAGTTCGGGTTCGTGAAGTCGAAGATCCTGTAGCTGTCCGTGAGGTGCGTCTTGAACGCGGTCGCGGGATCGAACGACCATGAGCCGCAGCTGTAATTGACGCACGCGCTGAAGCCATCCGCCGCGGCCGGGCGCGTGCCACTGCCGGATACGGTCGACGAGCAAGACACACTCATTTCGGTTCCGGTGATCGTCACGCCGGCTGCTGTCCAGGACCAGCTCGCGGACGACCCCCAGATGCCGCCTGAGCACTTCACGGTCCACGTGTACGGCCGGTCGCCGATGAAGCCGGCAGGATTGAGCGCGACGGCATCCGCGGACGGTGCGGTCGGCGTGTTGCGCTCGCTTCAACCGGCCAGCGCTCTGGCGAGCGCGAGCAGCGGCAGGGCGCCAAGCGTCGTGTGCTTCATCAGAACCTCCTCAAGAGCAATTGGTGGCGCTCGTCGGGAACGAGACGTAACGTAGGGCGAGCGGGTGAGGACCCGGTCAAACGCGGGTCAAATGGAGCCCCATGCTGGAACTCCGGACTTTTGGCGGGCTGTCCATCACGGTTGACGGCGCACTCGCCAACGGCGCGGCCACCCAGCGCAAGACGCTCGCCCTCCTCGCGCTCCTCGCCGCCACGAAGCACGGCATCAGCCGCGACAAGCTCATCGCCTACCTGTGGCCTGAGAGCGACGCCGTGCACGGGCGTAGCCTGCTGAAGCAGGCGTGCTACGCGCTGCGACGCGACCTGCACGCCCCCGAGCTGATCCTTGGCGCCACCGAGCTGTGGCTCAACCCCGACGTCGTTCACAGCGACGTGCGACAGTTCGAGGATGCGCTGGAGCGGCGCGACTATGTCGCCGCGGTTGCGTTGTACGGCGGACCGTTCCTCGATGGGTTCTTCCTGAGCGACGCAGAAGAATTCGAGCGCTGGGTGGATGGCGAGCGCAGTCGGCTAGCCAGCGAGGTCTTCAGAGCCCTCGAGCTGCTTGCGCGCGAAGCACGTGTGGCGGGCAGCCATCAGGTCGAGGCCGACCATTGGCGACAATTGACGCGGATTGATCCGCTCAACGGACGGGCGGCGATCGGGTTGATGCGGGCGCTGGACGAGGCCGGTGAGCGACTCGCGGCGCTGCAGCACGCTGACGCGTATGAAGCGCGCGTGCGCAAGGACCTGGATGCGGAGCCGGCGGCCGAACTCATGGCGCTGACTCAGCAGTTGCGAACGCAGACAAGCGTGGCGACAACGCGCGCGACCGCTGCGACGGACCGGAGCGGCTCCCCGTCTCGACCACCGCCGTCCCCCCGACGGCACGCCACGATCGCCATCGGTATCATCAGCGTCGTGGTTTTGGGAGGGCTCTTGCTCGCGGCTACGGAGCTCCGCTCGCATTCGAGTGCTCCGATCATCGCCGTTGGCGCGATCCGAGATTACACGGGATCGGACACGGCCGGCGTCGCGCCGACCGTAGCGGAGATGCTCGCGACCAACTTGGCGCGGCTTCCAGGACTCCACGTGCTCAGCACTGCGCGACTCTACGAACTGATGGGCCCGGCGGAGGCCCGCGGCCAGGAGAGCACCACGATGGAGCGAGCGGCGCGCCAGGCACGAGCCACACAGCTCGTGCAGGGGATGCTCTACCGCCGTCCGGGGGGAGCATTGCGTCTGGAGCTGCAGCGCGTCGAGCTCGCTACCGGCGTCGTGCTTGAGGAATACCGCCTGCAAGGTAGCGACGCCTTCGCGGTCACCGATTCCGCGACCGTCGCTCTCGCTGCGAGCTTCGGTGCCAGCGGCGACACCATGCGCATCGCTGATGTCAGCACTCGGTCGCTGGCGGCGTACCGGATGTACGTCGCCGGTCTCAGGGCTCTCTATCGGGAAGAGGATCAGCCGGGGGCGGTTCGGTTGTTCGAAGCTGCGCTCGCCGAGGACTCGGGCTTCGCGATGGCGGCTTACTACGCGGGCACCATCAATCCAGTGCTGTCGGGGCCCAAGTCCCACCTGGCCCAGGCGATGCGTCTGGCGGCGCACGCTTCTGACCGCGAGCGGCTCCTCATCCGGGGAGCTTGGGCGCGCGAGACCGGCGATCCGGCGGACCTGGCGATCGCGGAAACGCTGGCCATTCGGTACCCTACCGAGCTCGATGGACACTACCTGCTCGGCCTGGCGCGGATTGCCCATGGCGAATTCCTCGGGGCTGTGGTTGCACTCCGGGTGGTGGCCGCGATGGACTCGCTTGGTCTCCGGGGGGTTACAGCTCGCTGTCAAGGCTGCGCGGCCTTGGGGAACGCGGTTGTCGCCCTCGGGATGGCCGACTCCCAAGCCGCGGCAGAACATGAAGCGCGCGAGTTGTTGGTATTGCAGCCCCGCTCAGGCGGAGCGTGGCTCGCGCTTGGTGTGACGCTCGAGCACGCCGGCCGCTTCGACGAGGCGTCCGCCGCCTACGACTCCGTCGCGCGGCTGTTACCGACTGCGACCGACGAGGTGTATTTGCGCGTAGGGATCGCCATTCGACGCGGCGACTTTGCCGAGGTTGAGTCCCTGGTTGGATCCAAACAGCGCTTCGCGACGCCGGCGCGACGGTGGGAGGCGTTGTGGTGGGAATCCACCAGCCTGCGTTATCAGGGAAGACTGCGGGAAGCCCTCGCCCTCGCCCTGCAAATGGGCGCAGCGCAACGAAAATCTGACCCTCTGGCACCCGTGCCGCCGTACGATGCGAGCCTCATTAAGGCCGAGGTTTTGCTCGAAATGGGCCGAGCGCGCGAGGCCGCCGCGCTGTTCGACTCGCTCACCCACTCCCACGCTGGTGGTTACTCCGCCGACTCGATGCCGGGCCGCTACGCTCGGCATCTCTGCTGGACGCTGACCCACCGCGCGACCGCGCTTGCCGCGGCCGGCGATACGGCTCTACTCCAGCGCCTCGCCGACAGCGTTGAGGTGTTCGGCCAACAAAGCTCGTACGGGCGGGACCACGTGCTGCACCACTACATTCGCGGGCTTCTCCACCAGGCACGGGGCCGTCCGAACGAGGCCGTAACGGAGTTTCGGCGGGCGGTGTTCTCGCCGACGTACGGTTATACACGGACTAACTTGGAGCTCGCGCGAGGGCTGCTGGCTGTCGGTCGCCCCGGCGAGGCGATCGCAGTTCTCCAGCCGGCGCTCCGCGGCCCGCTCGATGCCTCGAACCTGTACGTCACGCACACCGAGCTGCATGAGATGCTGGCTCGGGCGTTCGAGGCCGCCGGTCAGCGCGACAGCGCCATCTCTCACTACCGCTGGGTCGTCGCGGCATGGCGGCATGCCGATCCCGAGTTTCGGCCGCGAGTCGAAGCGGCGCGCGCCCATCTCACGCAGCTCGCCACCCGGTAGAGGCACCATGACCGCTGTCCTCGCGCTCGATCAGGGAACCACGGGCTCCACCGCGCTCGTCCTCAGCGCCGACGGCCGCGTGCTCGGCCGCGGTTATCGGGAGTTCACCCAGCACTTCCCGTCGCCGGGAGAAGTCGAGCACGACGCCGAGGAGATCTTGCGCGTCACCGTCGACGCCGCGCGCGAGGCGATCGCCCAGGCCAAGGTGACGCCCGCCGCCATCGGCATCACGAATCAGCGCGAGACGATTTGCGCGTGGGAGCGCGCCACCGGCCGGCCTGTCCATCGCGCCATCGTGTGGCAGGATCGCCGCACCGCGGCGCGGTGTGCGCAGCTCGAGAAGCAAAAGAAGGGCGCGCTGGTGAAGTCGCGCACCGGCCTCGTGCTCGATCCGTACTTCTCGGCAACAAAAATCGAGTGGCTGCTCGAGCATGTGAAGGGATTGCGCAAGCGTGCGAAGGACGGCGACGTGGTGTTCGGCACGATCGACACCTGGCTGATTTTTCGACTCACGAATGGCAAGACGTTCGCGACGGATCACACCAATGCGTCACGAACGATGCTTTACGACATCGGCAGGCGCGTGTGGGATCGCGATCTCCTCAAACTGTTCGGCGTCCCCGCCGAGACGCTCGCGGATGTTCGGAAATCGAGCGGCGACTTCGGCACCGCCGTCGCCGAGCATTTCGGAACGGAGCTGCCGATCAGCGGCGTGGCCGGTGACCAACAGGCGGCGCTGTTTGGCCAGGGATGCTGGAAGCCCGGCCAGGCGAAGAACACCTACGGCACCGGTGCGTTTCTCTTGCTCAACACCGGGACGCGGCGCGCCAATTCCAAACGCGGGCTGCTCACCACACTGGCGTGCGGCCCGCGCGGTGAGCCGGTGTTCGCGCTTGAAGGCAGTGTCTTCATCGCCGGCGCCGCGATGCAGTGGCTCCGGGATGGACTCGGCATC
>DASPXD010000166.1:0-57960 GCA_035637435.1 Gemmatimonadales bacterium | reverse complement strand
GTGCAGTGGCGCCATTATCGAGAGATCCAACAGCAGGCCGTGCAGGAATGTCATGCTAAACTCAGCGACGCCCGCACGCACGGCGACAGTCTTGTTGGGCTTAACTGGATTCCACCCACGCAGATGTCATCGAATCTGGTGAATTGTCGGTACGTGCTTCTCATTTGGGGGAAGGGTCGGTGAGTTGGTGGCCGTTAGGCAGCGTCTCGCGAGGTTTGACGGTCCTGCGTGTTCATATCACCGGCGCATCGGGCACCGGTACTTCCACGCTTGGCAAAGCCTTTGCTGAGGCCACGGGCGCCCAATGGCTCGATCTCGACGATTTCTATTGGCTCCCAACATCGCCCCCCTTCCAATTAAAACGCCCTAAGGCGGAGCGGCTCGCGTTGCTGGTTGACGGGATCCGCGAAAGCACCGACGTCGTGGTTTCCGGCTCGCTGGTTGAATGGGGTCGCCAGGTCGAAGACGGATGGGATCTGATCGTCTTTCTCACCGCGCCAACGCCGGTGCGCATTGGTCGGCTTCGTGCCCGCGACATGGCTCGCTTTGGCTCAGTCAATCCCGCGTTCATAGTGTGGGCAGAGCGTTACGATGACCCGGACTTTACAGGTCGCAGCCGGGCGCTGCACGAGCGCTGGCTGTCTCAGCGGTCCAGTCGAATCCTGCGTCTAGACGCTGAACTGCCGGTTCCGAAGCTCGTTTTCGCGCTTCGTGAGGCATCGCAGGGCGCTGTGTAGATCCGGTCCTTCGTGAAGAGTGTCGCGCGTCTGCAACAACATGGCAGCCTCTGAAACCTCCGAATATCACCCATCGTTCCGGCGAACATATCGCCTTTAGACGAATGCGAGACACTCCCGTGTTCTTGGAGGTCGGCCAAAATGCCCAGTCACACAATCATCAAATGGAGCTTCGCCACCAACCTGGTCATGTTCTTCGCTCTTGCCACGCTCCTGCTGAGTGGTTTCAGACCCCAGCAGCCAACGGTTCTGTCCGTCGAACGGCTGAACATTGTGGATTCGGCTGGGCACCTCGCGCTCGTGCTGGCGAACGGGTCGCGTCTTCCCGGAATCACGGTGGCTGGTAGGGAATACCCTAAAACGCGTGGGCGCGCGGGCAGCGCCGGAATGCTTTTCTACAACCAGGCGGGCGACGAGGTGGGTGGTCTCATCTATCGAGGTAGCTCAGGCGGGCCACGAGATACGAGCACAGCGTTCGGCCATCTCTCTTTCGATCAATGGAAACAGAATCAAGTCGTGGCGCTGCAGTATCTGGATGACGGCACGCGGAGGTCAGCGGGACTGCGGATTTGGGATCGCCCCACCGGGACAGCGGCAGATGCTGAGGCGCTCGCGGTCTTGGGGCAGCAAGTGGGGGCGACTCCGCCAGGTCCGACGCGTGACTCCTTGCGTCGGGAATACATTCGACAGGATGTCGCTGCGTCAGGGCACTTGCGTGCGTTTCTCGGTAGTTCGAACGGCATCGTCGCGCTCGAGTTACGAGATGACAAGGGCAAGGTCAGGATCAGATTATCAGTAGATACGCTCGGCACTTCGCAGCTGACGTTTCTTGATACCTTGGGCCGAGTTGCAGCGGTCTACCCGACTCAATGAGGGCCGGCGGCCTAACAAGCGCTTGAAGCTGCTGGCGCGCTACATTAAGGAATGAATCGTTCACCAGCGCGCCGCGGCTTAAGCGCGATCCGTTGGACCGCGCTGTAAACATCATCCGGGTGGCACATGAAAACTGAGGTAAGCCTGGTTGTTCTGCTCACTTCTATCCTTGCTCCATCGATGGCTCCCTGCCAGGTCGCCACATCTCGCCACTGGGTGCGGCTGCTCACCACTGAAGGCGAGACGGTCGATTTGGACACCGCCGCGGTCGGACGCCGGGATGGCTCCTTTGTAGTCTGGTTGCGTTGGGATTTTGATCGGCACGGGCCCGAGTTTAGAGCCGAGTACCGTGTGGAACAAGTTGAAGTCGACTGTCGAGGTCTACGTCAACGTGTGCTGAATGCTTTCGACACCAGGAAAACGCTGCTCCTTCCGGGCGACAGCACGACGTCGAGCACGGGACAGCTGGACGGCACGGACACGAAGTGGCGCGCGTATTCCAAGGGTAGTCTTGGCGCGCAATCGACGAGCGCGTTGTGCCGGCGCCTAACAAGCGCTTGACGCCCTTTTTCTTCAGCGCGCCGCAGCTTACGCGCGATCCGTTAGGCAGCCCGATTCTCATTGTGTACGTTTTGGCTCCCTCGAGCGTCTAAAAGGAAGGGCGCGCCGCCTAACACGCGCCTCATTTCGCATGACATTCCTCCCTACACGCACCTGAAGCTGCCGAACGGTTGGCTGGCGAGGCGTGACCCCTTAGCTTAGGCCAACGTCGTCAGGCAGCGTCTCGGCACATGTCACCTCTCGCCGTTCGCGTCGGTGCGGGCGTCCTCGCTCTCCTCGTTCTTCTCGCCCTGCGCGGCAAGCGCTGGGCCTATGCCGCATTCGTGGTGCTCGGGCTCCTCTACTTTCCCGCGCAAACCCACTTCCACGTGCATGTCCCGAAGTGCGAGCAGCTCCTTCCCACGATGCAGGTGCTCGTCCTCTCGCTGCACAACTACGCGTACATCGCGCTGTTCGCCGGCTTCTACTGGATGTCGTGGGTGCAGTTCGGGAGGTCTGACGCGCGCCCCGTCTGGGCGCTCCTCGCCACGCTGCTCGTGGGAGCCCTCGTCGAGATCGCCGAGGGCATGACCATGACGGGGCGGGGACATTGCCGCCTGCGGGATCTCGTACCGGACGCCGCCGGGGCGTTGGGCGCGGCGCTGCTGCTCGCTGTCTGGTCCCGCCTCACCCGGAAACCGGGGTACGTCAGACTCGTCAGGCCTCACGCAGCGGCCGCTCCACGCCCGGCTGCCCCCACGGCCCGTGCTGTCGTTCCTCCTCGCGGTGTCGTTCCGCATCCGCCTCCCCCGGTTCCACCGCGGCGGGTCGTACCTCCGCCGCCCGACTTTTCACCAGGCCCAAGCCCTGTCGCGCCATCGGCGGACATGGCTCCGACGCATGAGGTCGCGCCGAGGCTCGCCGTCGTGCAACGCCTTCAGGCGATCCTGCGACATCTCAGAGAAATGTTACAACGCGTGTGGGTGACTATACGTGGACGTCGCCGCACAGTCATCGTTGGAGCCGGACTCCTGGCGCTCGTGGGCGCCGCGGCGTTCGTGATTATGCGCCTCCCGGCCCCAGCGACTGTGGTCACCCAACCGACCGAGTCACCGCCGCCAGAGCCCCCACCGCCACCGCCTCGGCCCCTCCAGTCGGAAGCCGAGGGGTACTACGAGCCGAGCTACAAGTTCACGGTCTCCGATCGGCGCTTCACCCGCCTGACGCTGCGTCCGCAGCCCTTTGTCACGTTCTCGCGGATCGGGACACGGGATGAAGTGGGGTGTGCAGATGCACGGATTAGCCCGGCTGCGGTACACCTGCGCTGCGAGTTCGAGCGCGTCGGCATCGTCGTCACGATCGAGGGCCAATTCCCGTCACGCTCGGTCACGAGCCGCCTCGACGCGCCGGTTCTGGACGCCTTGGTCACGCTCACCAATACGCGCGGTGAGACGCTGTTCCGTGCGCGCCAGTCGTTCTATTGGCACGCGCCCGACTGAGGATGGTCGGGTAAAGGGTCTCGGACTTATCATGGACCGACCGATGCGGCAGGACGGTCGCCTAATCGGCTGTATGGTTCACAATGAGCACTGAACCAATGGAAATTCGCTCGATCGGATCTTTCCTCGACTATTGGCGAACCATCCGCGCCCGTACGCGCCGCGTCGTGGCTTGTATTCCTCCGGACCAAATCGAGTGGAGCCCGCATCCTGGCAAGTTCACCTTCGGCGACCTCGTGCGGCATCTCGCTACCATCGAGCGCTACATGTACGCAGAGACCGTGGCGGGACGCCCCAGCCGGTACGCGGGATGCGGCCGCCACCTGGCGGAGGGCTTCGAGGCGGTTGTGGCTTTCCTAGATCGTCTGGGGCTTGAATCGCTGGCGATTTTCGGGACGCTGACGGACGCGGACCTTGAACGGAAATGCCTCACCCCAGCCGGCACCCCGATCACCACCTGGAAGTGGTTGCGGGCCATGGTCGAGCACGAAGCCCACCACCGTGGCCAGATCTATCTGATGCTCGGCCTTCTGAACGTCCCCACGCCCCCGCTCTATGGCATGACCTCGGAAGAAGTCCAAGCGAGGTCTGCCTAACAAGCGGCACCACACCTTCAGGGCCTGACACGCGCTTGAAGCTGACGGCGCCGTCTTTCTGTAGTAATCTTCCGTTTGTGAACACTTTGAGCTCGCGCCGCAGTTAACACACAACAACACCTCCATGAAAACATTCTTCTGCAAGCTCATTCCGCCGCGTCCAACCTTCCCACAGGATATGTCGCAGGCTGAGGCGAGGCTCATGCACGATCATGCAGCGTACTGGAGAGATTGGATGAGCAAGGGGAACGTGGTCGCATTTGGGCCCGTCGGGGATCCTGCGGGTGCTTACGGGATCGGCATCGTCCAGTTTGCAGACGACGCGGCGGTGCGCTCCTTTGCGGCCGATGATCCAACGGTAAAAGCGGGAGCGGGGTTCCGAGTCGAGATTCACCCGATGCCTCGCGGGGTGATCATACCTGGTCCGGCTGTGAGCGCTGCCTAAGGGCGCGCGGAGTGGCCGCGTCACACGGTGTACCCATCCGGGTTCACCATGCCCCGGCCCGGCGTCGGATCTATGAGTGGCTCGTTGCCGAGGGAGTCACCTTGATTGGGCCCGGCGACTTGATGCGTGACCGCGAGTCGCTCCTGGAACTCTCTGACGTTAGGCGCCGCAGCCTAGGCGCACCTCGTTAGACAGCGCGATGAATGTCGTTCTGCAGAGTACAGATCGCGTGCTGATCGAAAGTGTTCGGCTTGCGTTGGCCGCCGAGGGCATCGATATCGTCCTCAATGACGAGTCCGGCGCCGCACTCCCGTTCGTTCCCGTTAGAGTTCTCGTTTCTAGCGCAGACTTTGCGCGGGCTCGAGAGATCGTACGCGATCTCGTGCCCACGGCCGCGGCGTCGGTCGTTCAGCCTTCAGCTCGACGGATCTGGAACCTCGTACTCTTGGCGCTGGTAGCGTTGCTTCTGGTGCTTTGTGGCAACTTGTTAATTGGTTGAGCGCGCTGTCTAGGCGCAAACGTTAGGAGGCGAACATGTACAGAATACTTCTGGCTTCTGCAGCGTTGCTGCTTCCGTCCTCACTGGCCAGCCAGAGACTCGCGCCCGTGCCGGCGTACGCAGCCGCTGCATTTCCGCCACCGTCCGTTGCCGTGCCCGTCAACAGCCTTTTGACCGCCGCAGCGATCCCCCGCACATACTGGCTCGAGGGTGGCGTGATTGGTGGGATCGGCCTAGGAATAGCGGGCGCGATGTGGTTTGAGGGCATGTCGGAGTCCCCTAATCCCATTGGTGCCACGATAGCGGGCGGCGCTTTGATAGGGGCTGTGGGCTTCACTGCGGGCGCCCTCGTTGGCGGGCAATTTCGTAAATCCGGGCACGCGAACCGACCACCTTCCTGATGCCGTAAATGACTACTTTTTCTTAGCGAACGGGCGTCACATGAAAGGCATACGTTTCCTTATCCGAGTCGCACTCGTCGGTCTGCTACCTGTCGTCTTCCAGATTCAAGGCTGTAAGGAGCCAGGCTCGGTCGACACCGTCAGCGTCTCGTTGACGAACGCGCAAGCGTACCAATATCCAATCGTGGGCGGGGATGAAGAGAGCGCAAGGATTTCAATCCAGCCGAAGCATTACACCATTAGTGAGATCCGCCGCAATGCGGAGACCAACTGGGTCGCGACGTTCGTTTACCAACCGACCGCCGGATTCGTCGGGTTGGATTACGCGGAGATTGAAATCATGACCGGCTCTGACGGTTCGAGTCCGCCAAGGAATGTCAAGCGAGTTGTGTTTCACTTTGACGTCCACAACTAGGACGAACATCCCGGGGAGGGTGACTCTAGCTGATCGTATCCTCGGCTGCCTCGCGGGCATCGCTACCGGCGACGCCATCGGCAAGCAAACCGAGATGCTGTCGCATGAGGATGTGCTGCACTGGTATCCCCACGGCCTCCGCGGTTTCGAAGGCACTCCCGGGTCGGTCATCCCCCGGTACGCGGGGAACGCGAAGCACGAATGGCGGATCGGTGAAACGACGGACGACACCGAACGCACCATTGCCGTCGCGCGTGCCATCGTGACCGATCGCAGCGTATCGCACGTGAGCGTCGGTCGTGAGCTGCTCCGCTGTACGAAGTGTGTGCATCCGGGTCTCAAATCCCTCTGGGAATTTCACCAGGCCGCCGATCCCGCGCGGATTGCAACGAACCATGACGGCTGCGGCGCCGCAATTCGTGTGGCGCCGGTGGGCATCTTCTATACGTCGCGCCGCGCGGAGGACCTGCTGAACGGCGCTCGTGAAGCGTCGGTTTCGACGCATGGCGGGTCGCTCGCCGTCGCGGCCGCGGCTGCCACGGCCGCTGCCGTCTCGGCTGCGATTGATGAGGCTTCTCCACACGAGGTTCTGGAGTTTGCCGAGCGTGCTGCGGCCGCTGCCGAGCGTCGGTGGCGCGGTCCTACCGCCGCCGCGTTCGGGGACGCGGTCCGCACCGTGCATCAGAATCTGCGGCGCCTGCCCGCACTTCGAGCCGCGGAGATAGCCGCGCTTTGCTTTCCGAACCAGCCATTGACGATCGTGCCGTTGGCTCTGGGACTTGGTACGCTCATGCAGTCGGCGCAAGAAGCGATTCTCCTGGCCGCGAACATTGGTGGAGACAGTGATTCCGTAGCCTCGATTGCCGGCGCGATCCTCGGCGCCATGTACCCGACGACGGTCGATCACGACTGGTACAGGGTGGTGGAGGCCGTCAACGATCACAAGCTGGTCGCCATCGCCGACGCCCTCGCGCAGTTGCGACACTGATCTGACGCCATGGAGCTCCAGTGCGGAGTCTGCCTGTTGCGCCCGTGGCGCGCGTCGGATGCGGCGCTCATCACGCGACACGCCAACGACCGCGATGTCTGGCTCAACCTGCGGGATCGCTTTCCTCACCCCTATCGTGCGGCTGACGCTGCTGCGTACATCCGCTCCGTGGCTGCTCAGACGCCGCCTACCAACTTCGCGATTGTGGTCGCGGATGAGCCCGTCGGTGGGATCGGCCTGCGCCGGGGAGAGGACATCGAGCGTTGCGGGGCCGAGATTGGGTACTGGCTCGGGCGTACGTACTGGGGCCGGGGCATCATGACGGCTGCGGTGCGCGCCGCAACGCACTACGCCTTTTCCTCTCTCGATCTGCTGCGCGTCTTTGCATTGCCGTTTACCGATAACGCCGCTTCGGTCCGAGTTCTCGAGAAGGCCGGGTACGTGCAGGAAGGAGTGCTGCGCTCGAGCGCAATCAAGGCCGGGCAGGTTCGTGACCAGTATGTCTATGCCGCGGTTCGGACGGACGGTCGCTGATCTGTATGCCTTTCAGTTCGAGCTTCCGCATATTTATCGTTGATCAACTGAGAGAGCGATCGCGGTGGCGGCTACGAAAAGGAAGGGGAAACGGGACCGTGACTGAGGAATACAAGGCCAGGCTGCAGGCGCTGCTGCGGGCCTACGCCGAGCGAGCGGCAAGGGTGGAGCCGGCGGACAAAACGCCGCAGGATCAGGCGGATCGGCGGATGTGCGGGGAGCGGCTGCATTCGCTCGTACGTCCCGTCCTCGACGCGATCATGGCCGAGCTCAAGGACGCCGGGCATGATGCGTCGGTGCGGGAGCACATCGAGCGAGACGACGCGTACCCCAGCGTGGCCCTCTCCTTCACGCCGCGAGCCGGGCTCGCCTCCGCCCTCATCTTTCGCTACGACCCCCGCCACGGCATCGTCGTACAGCGCGAGGTCAAGCACGCCCCCTGGAAAGGCCGGCCGCCCACCGCCACGGGAGACCGTCTCGGCACGATCGGCATTACCGCCGTGTCCGCATCCTGGGTCGAAACCAAGACTCTGAGCTTCATCGAGGCCGTGCTGAAAGCGAATTAGCGCGCCTTCTTGACCTCGTTCCACAATCCATCCAGCTCCTCGAGACTGGCCCGTCCCATTTCCAATCCGCGTTCTTCGGCGAGCTTCTCCAGCTTCTCGAATCGCTGCATGAACTTGAGATTGGCACGCTCGAGCGCCTGACCGGCTTCGATGCCAAGTTTGCGGGCAAGGTTCACAGCCGCAAATAGCAGATCGCCCAGCTCTTCCTCAACCTGCTCCCGCCGCCCCGTTCCTTGTTCCTTTTCGAGCTCAGCGACTTCCTCTTTCACCTTCGCCATCGGACCGTTCGCATCCGGCCAATCGAATCCGATGCCGGCGGCTCGCTCCTGCAGCCGATAGGCCATGACCAGGGGCGGAAGCGTCGGGGGCAGTCCCACCAGTGTACCGCGCTTCCCGCCGCTGCGTGGCTCACGCCGCTTGACGAGCTCCCACCCCGCATGATCACTCGTGCTGATGCGCCCGTCGCCGAAGAGATTCGGATGCCGGCGCCACATCTTTTCTTCCAGCGTCCGCGTGACGACTTCGGCGTTGAACTGCGAGCGCTCTTCGCCGATGACGATCTGAAACGCGAGATGCAGCAGCAGGTCGCCCAGCTCGTCGCGCATCGCCTCGGGATCGTCGGTTTGGATCGCGTGATCGAGCTCGAGCGCTTCTTCGACCAGATAGGGACGGAGCGTTTGCGGGCTCTGCGCGCGGTCCCACGGGCAACGTTGCCGCAGTTCGCGCACGAGTCCCAGAGCACGTCCAAGCGCTGAATCGCCTTGCATTTAGCCTCCGGGCCGGGTATCATACGCGCGCCTGTGAGCGTGTCAACGAGCGGCGAGGCCTGGGTGGAAGTGGACGTGGAAGCCCTCGTCGACAACGCCCGAACGGTAGCAAAGATAGCAGGCACACGGCTCCTCCCTGTCGTCAAGGCCAACGCGTACGGGGTCGGAGCCGCCCTGGTATGTAAGGCCCTCGAGCAGCTCGATCCCTGGGGCTACGGCGTGGCGACGATCGAAGAGGGTGTCGAGCTGCGTGCGGCCGGCATCACGCGGCCGATTCTCGTCTTCATGCCCGCACGCGCGAAGCGGTTCGACGAGTACGAGCGTCATCAGTTGACGCCGGCGCTCGGCGACGGGGGCAGCGTGCTCGAGTGGACCACGCGCAGCGACCGGGCCTTCCACGTCGAGATCGATACGGGAATGGGCCGCGCCGGGGTGCGCTGGGACGAGGTGGATGAACTGGGCGAGGCCGTCGACACGCTCTCGTTCCAGGGGTGCTATACCCACTTCCACTCCGCCGAGCGCAGCGACGGCTCGGCCGAGCGGCAGCTGGAGCGATTCCTGACTGCCGTCGGCCGGTTGCCACGCCCGCCGGCCATGTTGCACGTCGCGAACAGTGCGGCCGCACTGCGCGGCAAGCAGTTCGCGTTCGACCTGGTGCGGCCGGGGATATTCCTCTACGGCGGCGTCGCCGCCGCGGGCCTGCCGGCGCCGCGTCCGGTCGTCAGCGTGCGGGCGCGGGTGGTCAGCGTCCGGCGGATCCGCAGCGGCGAAAGCGTCAGCTACAACGCGAGCTGGGTCGCTGCCCGTGATACCGTGGTCGCGACGCTGCGCATCGGCTACGGCGACGGCATTCGGCGTGACGCGGGGGTCGAGGGCAAAGGTCAGGTGCTGTTGCGCGGCAAGCGTTGTCCGATCGTCGGCGTGGTGCAGATGGACATGACGCTCGTCGAGACGGGACCGCTCGAGGTGCAGGTGGGCGACGTCGCCACGTTTGTCGGCGAAGAAGCGAAGCAGCGCATCACGCTGGAAGAGTTCGCGGGCTGGAGCGGCGAAGTGCCGCACGAATTTCTGACGGGACTCGGCGCGCGGCTGCCACGGCTCCCGCTGTGAAATACGGGACTGGCCGAGCAGCAATCATCGTGCTGGATGGGCTGGGCAGCGGGCCTGCGCCGGATACGGCCGCGTACGGCGATGCCGGATCGGACACGCTGGGAAACGTGGCTCGTGCAGTTGGCGGTCTGAAGCTTCCCAATCTCGAGCAGCTGGGGCTGGGAAAGTGCCGGGAAGGATCCGGGATCGCGGGATTCAGCTCCAGCGTCAGCCCGACCGCGGCGCACGGCGTCGCGCGGCCGGCGTCGGCGGGAAAAGACAGTACGACCGGGCATTGGGAAATCTGCGGGGTGCTGCTGGAGGATGCGTTTCGAACCTACCCCAGCGGATTTCCTGTTTCCCTGCTGGACGACTTCGCGCGGCGCACGGGACGTGGGTGGCTCGGCAACAAGGCGGCGTCCGGGACCGCGATCATCGACGAGCTCGGGGCGGAGCATCAACGGACCGGCAAGTGGATCGTCTATACTTCCGCGGACTCGGTGTTTCAGATCGCGGCGCACGAAGCGACGGTGCCGCTGGCGGAGCTGTATCGGGCGTGCGCAGTCGCGCGCGAGATGCTGATGGGTGAGCACGCGGTCAGCCGTGTGATCGCGCGGCCGTTCGCAGGCCGCGCCGGGGACTACCGGCGGACGCCCCATCGCAAGGATTTTTCGATTGCGCCGACCGGAACGACGCTGCTGGATGTGATGGCCGATGCGGGGGTCGTGCGCATCGGCATCGGCAAGGTGGACGACCTGTTCGCGGGGCGGAATATCAGCAGCGAGCATACGGCGACGAATCGCGACGCCTACCGGCGCATCGAACAGGCGCTCGAAGCGCTCGACACGGGATTCGTGTTCGTGAACGTGATCGAATTCGACCAGACGTGGGGGCACCGCAATGACGTGCCGGGGTTTCACGAGGGTCTCCACGAGCTGGATGCGTGGATCCCGCGGCTCCTCGCGCGGTTGCGGCCGGACGATCTCGTGATGCTCACCGCGGATCACGGCAACGATCCGACGACGCCGTCGACCGATCATTCGCGCGAAGTCGTGCCGCTGCTCGTCCTGGGACCGAAAGTGAATCCGGTGCCGCTAGGCACGCGCCGCACGTTCGCCGACATGGGGCAGACGGTGGCCGAGTATTTCGGCCTGCCGGCGCTGGCGGCCGGGACGTCGTTTCTGCGCGATGTGACGGCATGAAGGAGCTGGTGCGGCAAGCGCGCGAAGCGATGCGCCATGCGTGGGCGCCCTACAGCGACTTTCACGTCGGTGCCGCGATCGAGGCGGCGGATGGGAAGATTTACGTCGGCTGCAACGTCGAAAGCGCCTCGTACGGGCTGACGATCTGTGCCGAGCGAATGGCGCTTGGGGCGGCGGTCGTGGCCGGGGCGCGCAAGCTGAAGCGCGTCGTCGTGACCACCGACGTGGATCCTCCGGCGGCACCCTGTGGCGCCTGCCGTCAGTTGCTGGCGGAGTTCGGCCTGGATCTGGAAGTGATCGCGGTCGGACCGTCAGCGGAGCGGCGCTGGACGCTCGCCGCGCTGCTGCCTGATGCCTTCACGAAGGAGACGCTGGACCGGTGACACGGCGACTTGCCTGGCTGTTCCTGCTTGCGGCGGCGGCCTGTACCGAAGAGCCGACGGCGCCCGGCGACTGTCCCAACTTCTGTCCGGGCGGACAGATCGAGATTCACGACACGATTTTCACCGACATCATCGAGCGGGACTCGTCGTTCAGCGGCTACGTCGCCGGTTTTCACGCGGCGGCGGCGGCAGCGGCAGACCTGCCGGGCGTGCAGAGCCGCCCGTTCTTCCTGCTGCGAGCGATGATCACGCGCGTGCAGCCCAGAGGGACGGATACGACGACGGTCCCGATCGCGATCGATTCGGCGCGGCTGCGGCTGTCGATCGTGCGGCGCGACAAGAACGCGACGAATCTGCGACTCCGGCTGTTCCAGCTGCCGCTCACCGTCGACAGCACGTCCGATTTCGCGGGTCTCGATCCGTATTTCAGCGCAGCGGCCGTGGATACCGTGAATGTGTCCGCGATTCTCGCCGGTCCCGCGATCGGTGATACGGCGACGATCCGGATCTGGGGCGACACGATCCGTACCGACTCCGCGGGTCACATCGTGCAGATCGCGCGGAGTGACTCCGCCGTGCTCGTCTACTTCTCGCTCGACACTCTGCAGGCGCCGTTCAGCGTACCAGATTCGGGGAAGCTTGCCTTCGGCGTGGAAGTCGCTGCCGATTCTTTGGCGAGCATCGGCATCGGGACGAATGAATCGGTCACCAACGGCGCAGTCATAAAGTGGTTCTATCATTACAGCGTTCCGGATACGTTGCCGGCGCCGGACAGCGTGGCGCACGACTCTTCTGCACGAGCGCCAAGTTTTGACAGCTTCGTATTCAATCCTCCAACCGCGCCGCTCGACTCCAATCTTACGGTCGGCGGAATTCCCTCGATGCGCAGCCTGCTGCGTGTCGCGATACCGAAATTCCTGCATGACAGCATCGATGTCGTGCGGGCGACGGCGATCCTCGTGCCGGTGGACACGGTGCAGGGAACGCCGATCGACTCGTTCGGAATCCTGGCGCGTCCCCTGCTGACCGATCTCGGCGGCAAATCGCCGCTCAGCACGGCGACGTCGGACTGGGCGCACGTCGTCATCCATACCGGTTTCGCCGACACGGTGCGCATCGAGCTCACCAACATGGTGCGCACCTGGGTCGCCGATACGACCCGGCCCACCGCGTTTTTCCTTAATCAGTCGCCGGAGGCGGCGTCCTTTACCGAGATCCGGTTCTATTCGTCGCGCAACCCGGCGCTCCGGCCGGCGCTGCAGGTGACGTACGTGAAGCGCTTCCCGTTTGGTGCACCATGAATACGGCGGTTAGAGTCGGCGTCCTGGCGGCTATCTTGCTAACCGCCGAAGGGCCGAACCGCTTGACCGCTCAGGACTCGCAATTCGGGATTCGTGGCCTCGGCACGCCCGGGAAATCGGAGAGCGTCCGGGCACGGAGCACGGGTGGTGCGTTCGCCCCCTTCGACGCCTTCTCGCCGCTGATCGAGGCATCGCTCGCCGACGTGCGCCGCATGAGTGCCGGGGTCACGAGCGGCACCTCGTGGCGGTCGATCGACGGCGGCGGCACCAGCTCGACCCTGCGCGGCACCCGCTTTCCCGCGCTCGTCATCACCGGACCACTGACCCGGCGCATCGTGATCGGCGGCGGTTTCGCGACGTATCTCGACCGCACATTCGGCGTGATCACCCACGACACGATCGACCTGCGCGGCGTCCCCCAGCCGATCACCGATGAGATCACGAGCGACGGCGCGGTCAGCGATTTGCGGGTCGCCGCCGCCACGCGTCTCAGTCGTCTGGCGCTGGGGCTGGGGTTTCACTTGATCACCGGGTCCTCCCGGGTCATTGCCACGCGTCGCTTCGCCGACACCGTGAACTACCGCACCTCGAGCGCGCGGGACGAAGTGGCGTACGGCGGCGCCGGCGGTTCCGTCAGTGCGCTGCTGGATGTGCAGCACGACTTGCGGCTCGCCGGCTGGTTCCGCTCCGACTCCAAGCTCCGCGCCGATATCAGCGGGCGCACGGTCGCGGAGAATGATCTGCCGATGTCCTACGGCGCCGGCGTTCTGTGGCGGGCCGGCGCGCAGGCGGGGATCGCGGGGTCTGTGGCATGGCAGAAGTGGGCCGGGGCAGGGCCGAACGCGCACGATACGTTCAACTGGTCCGCTGGAGCGGAGGTCGGCCCGGCCGGATCGGTGTTGCGCTTCGGCGTGCGCGGCGGGCAGCTCGCCTTCGGCGTCGGCAAGACACCGACCGAGTTCGGATACTCCGCGGGGCTCGGGCGCCAGTTCTCCGGCGGCCGCGGGCGGCTCGATCTCGGCCTCGAGCGGCTCGAACGCAAAGGCGACGGGCTCAGCGAGCGTGTGTGGACGTTCCTGCTGGGGCTGACCGTGCGGCCGTGAACGTTTACTTTCACACCTTCGGGTGCAAAGCCAACCAGTACGACACCGAGCGTGTGCGCCAGGCGTTCGACACGCGTGGCGCCGTCGTCGTGGATGATCCCGCGCTCGCCGATCTCGCCGTCATCAATTCCTGCACCGTCACCAGTGAAAGCGAAGTAAAGCTGCGCCGCTTCGTGCGGCACGTCGCGAAGACCGCTCACGCGGAAACGATCGTGATGGGGTGCGCCGCGGCGTTGGACGACGGCGCGATCGCCGCGTTGCCGGGCGTACGCGCCGTGGTGGCGAACGCGGATCCGACGATGGTGCTGCGTGCGGCAGGATTGAACGGACCGGTTCGTGTAGGGGCGCAGCATGCTGCGCCCCTACACCCCACCGCCCGCCAACGGGCCCTTTTGAAAATCCAGGATGGCTGCGACGAGCACTGCACGTTCTGTGCGACGACGCTCGCACGGGGCAACAACCGGTCGCGGCCGGTCGCGGACCTGGTCGGGGAAGCGCGGGCGCTGGCCGAGCAGCACGCGGAGATTGTGCTCACGGGCGTGCATATCGGGACTTACGGCGGGGAAGGGGGACGGGGGAAGGGGGACGGGTCGTCACTCGGCGAGCTTCTGGATCATTTGATAGCTGCCGTTCCCTCCGTTCGTTTCCGTTTATCCAGTGTCGAAGCCACCGAGGTCGACGACACCCTCGCGCGCCTCCTGATCGAGGCCCCTCGGCAGCTGGCGGCGCATCTGCACGCACCGCTGCAGTCGGGCTCGAACCACGTGCTGAAGCGCATGGGCCGGCATTGGTACACGGCGGAGTCATACCGCGGGCGGATAGAGTGGCTCGCGGAACGCCTCCCGGTGTTCGGACTCGGCGCCGACGTGATTGCGGGGTTCCCCGGTGAAGCAGAAGACGATCATCACGCCTCGCTCACGCTGTTACACGCCTTGCCTTTTACATATCTCCACGTCTTCCCGTTCTCAGTCCGGCCGGATGCACCGGCGGCGAAGCTGTCCGGGCAGCTGCGCCCCGAGGTCATTCGCGCGCGGGCGCGCGAGCTGCGCGAGCTGGGCGAGGCGAAAGCCGCGGCCTATCGTGAGTACCGCCGAGGGCAGACGGCGGATGGCGTCGTCAGCGGCCGCCAGAAGGGTCACGTCGAGGTGATGACGCAGGATTACCTGAGCGTCTATCTTGATACCGACCGGTGGGACGGACGCCCCCGCTTCGAGGTCATCGTCAACTGACCATGCCGCGCGTGTACATCGAGACCTACGGCTGCCAGATGAACGTCTCGGATTCCGAGCTGATGCTCGGCGTCCTGCGACGCGAGGGCTACGTGCGCACCGACGATCCGGCCGAGGCCGACGTGCTGCTGGTGAATACGTGCGCGGTCCGCGATCACGCCGAGCAGCGCGTGCTGGGACGGATGGGGGAGCTGAAGGGCTACAAGCGTCCCGGTGACGTGCTCGGCGTGGTGGGCTGCATGGCGCAGCGCCTCGGTCCCAAGCTCCTGGAGCGCGTGCCTCAGGTGGATCTCGTCATCGGGCCTGATGGCTACCGCGGGCTGCCCGAGCTGATCGCGCGGGCGCGCGAGGGCGAGCGTGCCGCCGAGGTGGCGTTCAAGGCCTGGGAGCACTACGAAGACGTACCGCCGGTCCGGGACAATCCGATCTCGGCGTTCGTGACGGTGCAACGCGGCTGCGATTATCGGTGCACCTTCTGCATCGTTCCGATGACGCGTGGCCCGGAGCGCAGCCGCAAGTTGGCCGACGTGGTGGGAGAAGTCAGGCGGCTCGTGGATGTGGGCACCACCGAGGTCACGCTCCTTGGGCAGACGGTCCACAGCTATCACGACGGCGAGCACGACTTCGCCGATCTGCTGCGCGCGGTCGGTACCGTGGACGGCATTCGGCGTCTGCGCTTTACCTCGCCCTATCCCACGGATTTCACCCCACGGGTGCTTGCGGCCATGGCGGAGACGCCCGCCGTGTGCGAGCACGTGCATCTGCCCGTGCAAAGCGGCAGCTCGCGCACGCTCAAGCGCATGCTGCGCCGCTACGACCGCGAGCGGTATCTCGACGTGGTGGCCGCGCTGCGAGCGGCCGTGGCCGGTCTCGCGCTGTCGACGGACATCATCGTCGGATTTCCGGGTGAAACCGAGGATGAGTTCCAGGAAACGTTGTCTTTGGTGGAAGAAGTAGCGTACGACGATGCCTACACGTTTAAGTACTCAGTGCGCGACGGCACGCCCGCGGTGCGGATCAAGGATCATGTGCCGGAAGAGATCAAGACCGAGCGCATCGGCCGGCTCATCGGCGCGGTGCGGCGGGTCGCCAGGCAGAAGAACATCGGCCTCGTCGGCACGACGCACGAGGTGCTGGTCGAGCGTCCCGCCAAGCGCGGTGACTTGCTGCAGGCCCGGACGCGGACGAACAAGATTGCCCTGCTCGATGGACCGGCGGAGTGGATCGGGAAGTATCGGCGCGTGCGCTTCACCGGCACGACCGGCTCGACGTTCACCGCCTGGCCCGTTGAGGACGTTGCCGTTCCCGCGAGGCAGGGGGGTGAGGTCGCGTGGCCGTAACGAACGTGGCGCTGGAGGTCGTGGAGCGGGAGTATCAGAGCCTGCGCGAGGGGTTCCCGAAGTTCTGCGGCTGCGATACCTGTCACAGCGACGTGATCGTCTACGCGCTCAATCGCCTCTCCCCGCACTACGTCTCCACCCGCCAGGGAGAGATTCTCACCGAGCTGACGCTGGCCAGCGACCAGGAAAAGGCCAAGCTCGACGTCGCCCTCCTCGAAGGTTTTCGGAAGGTCGCGGCCGCACCGCGCTGCGGCGCAAAACCGACGCAACTGTAGCGTAGGTCGGCGGTGCGCCCGCCGATCCTGTATCTCAGCATCGCATTCGGACTCGGCCTTTCGGCCGTGCTCTCGGGGCGTGGGGAGTGGGGAGTGGTCCTTCCCGTGCTCATGGGAGCTGCGCTGCTCGTCCGCCGGGCTCCCCTCGCCACCGCTTGTGGGTTGATGCTCGTCGCTGGTGCCATGTGGGGAGGGGCCGCGCGGAGAGAGCGCGGTGCGTCCTGCGCGGGGCATTGGACCAGCCTCCAAACCCACTCCGCAGTCATTCAACTGACCGACCCGGTGCCCGCAAGCGGTGGCGTCACCGAAGGTGTCGTGCGCGCAGGTCCCTGCCGCGGCGCACTGACTGTTCGCTGGCCTGACGGTCATCCAGCCCACGGTGGCACAACCTGGGTTGTCGCGGGCCGATTCCTGCCGGACGCGAGAGGCGGTATTCTCGTCGCCCGGCGCGTGCGTCAGCTCGACGCCGTGCGGCGTGGTCGAGGTGCGCTGCGCGACCGCGTCGCTGAGCGCAGCAGGCGCCTCTTCGGCGCACAGGCGCCGCTCGTCGACGCGCTGGTGATCGCGCGCCGTGCCGAGCTCCCCGCCGAGCTGCGCGAGCGCTACACGCGCTCCGGGTTGGCGCACCTGCTCTCGATTTCGGGATTGCACGTCGCCTTCTTTGCGGCCTGGCTCAATGTCGTGCTGGTGCGGCTGCGGCTGGGCGCGCGGCCGCGCTTCGTGGCGGCCACATTCGTCATGCTCGCCTACGTCTGGCTGCTCGGGTTTCCCGCGCCCGCGACACGGTCGGCGGTGATGCTCGCCATGCTGGACATCGCGAAGCTGCGCCAGCGCGTCGTCGCGCCCCGGGGGCTCGTCGCGCTCGCGGCGTTGTGCGTCATGTTCGGCGATCCGTGGTCGGTGCAATCGGTCGGTGCCTGGCTCTCGGTGGCGGCGGTAGCCGCGGTGATCTGGGCGGGCCGCGCCACGGAACGCCATGGCAAGGTCGTGCGGCTCCTGGCTCCCGCGGCGGCCGCGACGCTGTTCACCGCACCGATCACGGCATACACCTTCGGCACGGTCGCACCCATCGGTGTGTTGGCCAATCTTGCCGCCATTCCGCTGGCTGGCCTCGCGGTGCCGGGCCTGATGGTGGCGCTGCTCGTCTCGTCGAGCTGGCTGGCGGCCGGTGCGGGGTTGTGCCTGGCGCTACTCGATGTGGTGGCGAGAGCGGCGGCGGCGCTCCCGGGCGGGCATTTCATCATGATTGCCGGCCCGCGCGCCGCCGCGATGTGGCTGGGAGTCCTCGCGGTGGCGTGGTGGTTGTGGAATTCGCCGCGCCGCCGCTGGGTGATCGCGGCGCGCGCCTCGCTCATCGCGGCTGTCCTGTCACTCACGGCGGTTTTTGCCGCCTTTACCCGCCTTTCAGATTGCCGCTGCCTCACCGTAAGTTTCCTGGACGTCGGTCAGGGAGACGCCGTCGCATTGCGCAGTCCGGCCGGCCGGTGGCTGCTGATCGATGGTGGCCCGCGCGGGCCACAGGGAGATGCGGGGCGCCGCGTCGTGGTGCCGTTCTTGCGTAGTCACGGCGCGTCGCAGCTTGCGGGTGTCGTGGCCACTCACGCGCATCTCGATCACTTCGGCGGTTTGCCGGCGGTGCTCGACGCGTTCGACCCCGCCTTCGTGCTCGAGCCGGGAGAGCCGGTGCCCGACGCCGGATATCTCGGCTTCCTCGCCGCAGTGGAGAGCGACGGCGCAGAGTGGCGCGCGGCACGACGCGGTGACCGGCTCGAGCTGGATGGCGTCACCGTCGAGGTGTTGAGTCCGGACTCGGCCTGGGCGGGGAGCCAGACCGATATCAATGAAGAGTCGGTCGTGCTGCTCGTGACCTATGGAGCGACGCGCCTGCTGTTGGCGGGGGATGCGGGGATGCCGACGGAGGCGCATCTGGCGGGGCAGGTCGGCCACGTGACGCTGCTCAAGGTGGGGCATCACGGGTCACGCGGTGCCACCTCGGACCGCTGGCTCGATGAGCTGCGGCCGGCGGAGGCCGTGATCAGCGTGGGGGCCAAGAACCGCTACGGGCATCCCGCAGCGGAGACGCTCGCCCGGCTGCGCGCGCACGGCGTCACCGTCCTCCGCACCGATGAGCGGGGCACGATCACCTTCACCGTCTCGAGTCATGGCACGCTCGCAATCACCGACGTCCGTCATCACGATTGAACGCTTCATCATGGAGCAGGAACGGCTCCACCCCGAAGCCACGGGGGAGTTGTCGAACCTGCTGTACGACCTCTGTCTCGCCGCCAAGATCATCTCCCGCCAGGTGCGCCGCGCCGGCCTCACCGACATCCTCGGCGAATTCGGCGCGATCAACGTCCAGGGCGAGGTGCAGCAGAAGCTGGATGTGTTCGCCAACGAGACGGTGCGCCACAGCGTCGAGCACACGGGGCGGGTGTGCGTCGTCGCGTCAGAGGAAGACGAGCACCCCATCCCCGTGCAGGTGCGCGAGGACCGCCGCGGGGGCAAATACGTCCTCATGTACGATCCGCTCGACGGCTCGACCAACATCGGCGTCAACGGCTCGATCGGTACGATCTTTTCGATTCATCGCCGCACCGCCACCAAGAAGGGCCCCGGCTCGCTCGCCGACTGTCTCCAAAAAGGGCGCGCGCAGGTCGCCGCCGGCTACATCCTCTATGGTTCCAGCACGATGCTCGTGTACACGACGGGCCAGGGCGTGCATGGCTTCACGCTCGATCCCACGATCGGCGAGTTTCTGCTGTCGCATCCCGACATCCGCTCGCCGGACGTCGGCCAGTACTACAGCGTGAACGAGAGTCACTGGAACAAGTGGGCGCCCGGTATCCAGCGCGTCGTGGGGGCGTTCAAGAACGGCGACGGCGGGAAGGTCGAGGCGAAGAATGCGCGCTATATCGGCTCGCTCGTCGCCGACATTCACCGCAACCTGATGTCAGGCGGCGTCTTTCTCTATCCCGCCGACACGATGTCGCCGCAGGGCAAGCTGCGGTTGCTGTACGAAGCGGCGCCGCTCGCGTTCGTCGTGGAGCAGGCGGGAGGCGCGGCGACCGACGGGCGCGGCGACATTCTCGACATCAAACCCACGGCGTTGCACCAGCGCACGCCGCTCATCATCGGGTCCAAACAGGATGTCGCCTTCGCCCGCTCGGTGCTCGCCGAGTCATGACGCACGACTGGGAAGCGCGACCGCTGCAGGACGTCAGCGCGCCGGGGGAGACGCCATTCACGCGCGGCATCTACCCGACGATGTACCGCGGCAAGCTGTGGACCATGCGCCAGTACGCGGGCTTCGGCACCGCGGAGGAAACCAACGCGCGGTTTCACCATCTGCTCGACGCGGGCCAGACCGGGCTCTCCGTCGCATTCGACTTGCCGACGCAGATGGGGTACGACTCCGACCACCGCACGGCGGAAGGGGAGGTGGGGCGGGCCGGCGTGGCGATCGACAGTGTCGAGGATCTGGAGCGGCTGTTCCACGGCATTCCGCTCGACAAGGTCTCGACCTCGATGACGATCAACGCGACCGCGGCAGTTCTGCTGGCGATGTACGTCGCGGTGGGGGAGGAGCAGGGCGTGCCGCTCGACAAGCTCCAAGGCACGCTGCAAAACGACATCCTCAAGGAATACATCGCGCGCGGCACCTACATCTACCCGCCCGAGCCGTCGCTGCGGCTCGTGGCCGACGTCTTCCGCTTCACCTCCGGCAACAAGATGAGCTTCAACCCGATTTCCATTTCGGGTTATCACATGCGCGAGGCGGGCGCGACCGCGGTGCAGGAGATCGCGTTCACATTTGCGAATGCACTTGAGTACGTGCGTCGTGCGTCGTCCGTCGGCGTTTCGGTCGACGATGTGGGTCCCAGGCTGTCCTTCTTCTTCGCCGCGTATACGGATCTGTTCGAGGAGATCGCGAAGTTCCGCGCCGGCCGCCGCCTGTGGGCGCGACTGATGAAAGAAAAGTTCAACGCGGGCCACGCGGCATCCCGGCTGCGGTTTCACACCCAGACCGGCGGGGCCACGCTGACCGCGCAGCAGCCGCTCAACAACGTCGTGCGGGTGGCCATTCAGGCGATGGCCGCGGTGCTGGGCGGCACGCAGTCGCTGCACACCAACTCGTATGACGAAGCGCTGGCGCTCCCCACGGAGCTGAGTGCGACACTCGCGCTGCGGACGCAGCAGCTCCTGGCGCACGAGACCGGTGTGCCCGACGTCGTCGATCCGCTGGGCGGCAGCTTTTATGTGGAGACCCTGACGGACCGCATCGAAACGCAGGCGCGGCAGTTGGTGGAGGAAGTCGAGGTTGGTGGAGGTTCGGTAAAGGCCATTGAACGGGGATTCTTTCAGGATGCGATCGCGCGCAGCGCCTACGAGCAACAACGCCAGATCGAAGCAGGAAAGCAGGTCGTTGTGGGCGTCAACGAGTATGTCAGCGAAGAGCCGGCCCCACCGATCGCGGCGCCCGATTATTCAGGGCTCGCACAGCAGCAGCGGCGTCGCCTGGCGGAACTACGGGGGAAGAGGGAAGGGGGAAGGGTGAAGAGGACACTCGGCGCATTGGAGGCAGCGGCCCGCGAGCCCGGCGCGCCGCTGATGGAGCCGATTCTCGATGCCGTCCGGGCGCGCGCCACACTCGGCGAAATCAGCGACGTATGCCGCGCGGCCTGGGGCGTGCATGACCCGCGCTGACTGATGGACCCGCTCGCCGCCAGCCCAATCACCGGAGGATCGATGGCACGGAAGATCGTCGCACGCCTGATCGTTGCGTTGGTGCTGGGTTGCGTCGTGGGCTACGCGGTGGGCAAGAGCATGGCGAGCGACGCGGCGCGGGGACAAAGCCTCACGTTGAAGGAGTACATCGCCGATTTCGAGAATCATAAGAAGGAGCTCATCAAGAATGATCTGCCGATGCCTTTCTCGGTTGTGTTGGGCACGCTGCTGATCATGCTGGTATTTGGTTTCTACGAGCTGCTGGTGTTTGGCGTCGACCGCTTGCTGAGAGCGCTCGATCGGCGCAGGAGCCTGGCCGATCAACCCGGCACGCCGCCGCCCTGGTAGGTTCTTGATGACGGGGGTTTACTATGCTCTTCCTGCTGCTCGGGATTGCCGCTTCGCTCCAACAGGTACAAACGGGGTTTCTCGACCGCAACGTCACAGTCGCCGGCCGCGCGTATCACTATCAGGTCTACGTGCCGGCCGACTATCAAACGAAGCCAAGCTGGCCCGCAATTCTCTTCCTGCATGGAGCAGGGGAGCGGGGCAACGACGGTCTCTTGCAGACCAACGTCGGCCTCGGCCCCGCGATTCGGCAGAATCCGGCGCGCTATCCCGCGATCGTGGTCTTCCCGCAGGCGCCGCCCGATTCGCAGTGGGTCGGGACTCCGGCCGACATGGCTGTCGCCGCGCTGCAGCAGACGCTGCGCGAATTCCACGTCGATCTGAATCGCGTCTATCTCACCGGCCTCTCGATGGGCGGACACGGGACGTGGTACATCGCCTACCGGCATCCCGAGTTATTCGCGGCGATCGTGCCGATCTGCGGCTGGGTGCGGGACTTCCCGCAGTTCCGCGGCTCGGTTCCCGTCGTCCCGGGTGATAGCGCCGCGGTCATGTCGAGTTTGGCGCAGCGCCTCGCGAAGGTTTCAATTTGGATCTTCCATGGCGAGGTCGACCAAGTCGTCAATGTGAATGGCTCACGTGAGCCCGCGACCGCGTTGAAAGCGGCAGGGGTCGATGTCCGCTACACGGAGCTGCTCGGCCTGAACCACAACTCGTGGGACGCGGCGTACGGGTCCGACGAATTCGTCCGCTGGTTGTTCGCGCAGCAACGCCGCTAGCCTAGCGGTCCCCCCCGGCGGGGTGCCAACTTACGGCAACTCCTCGAGAGGATGCACTCGATGAACCGGCGCGAAGTACTGCTCCTGCTCGCCGGGACGGCCGCGCTACCCGATAAGCTCTTGGCGGTCGGGCGCGCCGTTCACAAGCGAGTCCGCGTTGGAGAACTGCGTGCGTTGAGCCCCCACCAGAGTGAAACTGTCGCCACCATCGCCGAGCTGATCATTCCCAAGACCGACACGCCGGGTGCGCGCGACGCGGGCGTGCCGGCGTTCATCGACGTCATGCTTGCCGATTGGGGGGATGAGGAGCACCGCCAGACGTTTACCGCTGGGCTCGCGAACGTCGACGAGCGCTCGCGCGCCCTGTTCGTCAAGGACTTCATCGCCTGCAGCCCCGAGCAGCAGACCCAGATCCTCACCGATCTCGATGCGGAGCTGGCGAGACTGCGCGATACCAAGGCTGATACCTCGAAGAATTTCTTCCAGGGCATGAAGTGGCTGACCCTGACCGGCTATTACACGTCCGAAGTCGGCGCGACCACCGAGCAGCATTTCCGGGTCGTGCCGGGCCGCTACGAACCCTGCTACCCTCTCGACCAATGAAAACCTACGACGCCATTGTGATCGGCTCCGGGATGTCGGGCGGCTGGGCGGCGAAGGAACTGACCGAGCGCGGCCTGCAGACGCTCGTGCTCGAGGCGGGCCGGCCGATCAATCCCGAGACCGACTACGTCGAGCACGTCCCGATGTGGGAGATGAAGTTCCGCGGCATGGGCGATCGCAAGCGCCTGTCCCGTGAACAGTCGATCCAGCAGCAGTGCTACGCCTGCGACGAGATGGCCTACAAATTCTTCGTCAACGACCTCGAAAACCCCTACACCACCCCTCCCGACAAGCCGTTCACGTGGATTCGCGGCCGCCAGGTCGGCGGGCGCTCGATCATGTGGGGCCGGCAGGTCTATCGCTGGAGCGACCTCGACTTCGAGGCCAACGCGCGCGAAGGCATCGGCGTCGACTGGCCGATTCGCTACGCCGACATCGCGCCCTGGTACGATTACGTCGAGACGTTCGTCGGCATCAGCGGGCAGGCGGAAGGCCTGCCGCAGCTTCCCGACGGGAAGTTCCTCAAGCCGATGGCGCTGAATTGTGTCGAGCAGACGGTGCGCGATGCCGTCGGGCGCGCCTGGCCGGGCGAACGGATGGTCACGATCGGCCGCTGCGCGGTGCTCACCGAGGCGCATAACGGCCGGGCGCCGTGCCACTACTGTGGGCCGTGCCACCGCGGCTGCATCACACGCTCGTACTTCTCGAGCGTCAACGCGACCCTGCCGGCGGCGCAGGCGACCGGCCGGCTGACGCTTCGCCCTTTTAGCGTCGTTCACAGCATCACCTACGACAAGCGGCGCGGCCGCGCGACGGGCGTGCGCGTGATCGACGGGCAGACGAAACACGCGCTCGAATTCCAGGCGCGCATCATCTTCCTGTGCGCGTCCACGATCGAGTCGGCACGGATCCTCCTGAACTCGGGGAGCGGCTTTGCGAATTCGAGCGGCCAGGTCGGGAAGAACCTGATGGATCACATCATGGGGGGTGGCGCCAGCGGCCGGGTCGACGGGCCTGCCGACCGCGACTCGATCGGGAATCGCCCCAATGGGATCTACGTGCCGCGCTTCCGCAACGTCGGGGGAGGCGCCAAGTCCAAGTTCCTCCGTGGCTACGGCTTCCAGGGTGGCGGCGGGCGGTCCGATTGGGGGCGTGGCGCCGAGCAGACGGGGTTCGGGGCCGACTTCAAGAAATCACTCCGCCGTCCCGGTCCCTGGGGCTTCAGCTTCTACGGCTTCGGCGAAATGCTGCCGAAAGAGGAGAACGTCGTCGAGATCGACAAGAACAAGGTGGACGCCTGGGGCATTCCCGTCGCCCGCATCAGCTGCGCGTACGGCGAGAATGAGAAGGCGCTGGTCCACGACATGTCGATCACGGCCGCCGAGATGCTCGCCGAGGCGGGCGCCCACGAGATTCAGCCGTTTACCAGCGACAACCCGCCGGGCCTCGTGATCCACGAGATGGGCACCGCGCGCATGGGGAAGGATCCCAAGACGTCGGTCCTCAACGCGCACAATCAATGCTGGGATGTCCCGAATCTGTTCGTCACCGACGGCGCCTGCATGGCGTCGACGGCGTGTCAGAATCCATCGATTACCTATATGGCACTCACCGCGCGTGCGGCGGCCTTCGCCGTCGACGCGATGAAACGACACGAGCTATGACGCGAGGAGGCAGGATGGATCGCCGGGAATTCGTTCAGACCGTGACTGGTGCCGGCGTCGCGATTGCGTGTTCGGGAATACCCCGCGCGCCGCGCGCCGCACGTCTCGATAAAGTTGGCCTTCAGCTCTACACCGTACGCGATCAGATGAAAGCCGATTTCGAGGGCACGCTGGCGCGCGTGGCGGAGATCGGGTACAAGGAAGTCGAGTTCGCCGGCTACTTCAATCACTCACCGGCGGATGTGCGCGCGATCCTCGACCGGCACGGACTCTCGGCGCCGTCGACACACGTTGGGGACATCTCCCCGGATGCGTGGAAGGCGTCACTCGACGCCGCGCATGCGATCGGGCACGAATACATCGTCATGCCGTGGATCCCGCAAGAGAAACGCATGACGCTGGATGGTTGGAAGCAGGTCGCCGCTGAGTTCAATCGCGCCGCGCAGGCGGCACACGACGCCGGCGTGCAGTTCGCCTACCACAACCACGATTTCGAATTCCCGAAGATGGAGGGGCAGGTCCCCTACGACATCCTGCTGCAGACCACCGATCCCAAGCTCGTGCAGCTCGAGATCGACCTCTACTGGATCACCAAGGCCGGCCAGGACCCGCTGACGTATTTCGCCCGCTGGCCCGGCAGGGTGCCACTGGTGCACGTGAAAGACTCGGCCGGCGCGCCCGAACACAAAATGGCGGACGTGGGGCAGGGGAAGATCGACTGGAAGAGAATCTTTGCGAAGCAGGATCAGGCGGGCATCAAGCATTTCTTCGTCGAGCACGACCAGCCGCCGCAGCCGTTCCAGGACATCGCGGCGAGCTATAACTATTTGAAGAACTTGGAATTCTGAAATGGGTGGGAAGGTTGGAAGGTTGGAAGGTGCTGCCGTGACACGACGTGAAGCGCTCAGTGTAGCCGCGGGAGCATTGGCCGTCGCGGTCCTGCCCCATCAGACCGTCCAACCTTCCAACGTTCCAACCTTCCGCCTCAAGCAATCCGCGTCCCGGTGGTGCTACCGGTCCATCCCGCTTCCCGATCTCTGCAACGCGGGCAAGAGCATGGGCCTTGCCGGCATCGATCTGCTCGCGTCCGACGACTGGCCGGTCGTCCGCGAGCACGGTCTGGTCTGCTCCATGGGGTACGCGGCGCTACGTGACGATTTCATTCCGCGCGGCTTCAACGACCCGGCGAACCACGATTTGCTCGTCGGCGAGCTGGAGCGCGCGCTGCCGCTCGCGCAGCAGCACGGCGTTCCCAACCTCATCGCGATGGTCGGCAACCGGCAGGGACGCAGCGACGCGCAGGCGACCGAGGCGTGCGTGACGGGCCTCAAGCGGATCGCGCCAGCGGCCGAGCGCTACGGCGTGACGATCTGTGTGGAGCTGCTGAACAGCAAGGTCGATCACAAAGACTACCAGGGCGATCGGACGGCCTTCGGTGCCGCGATCATCGAGGCGGTAGGATCGCCCCGTGTGAAGCTGCTGTACGACATCTATCACATGCAGATCATGGAAGGCGATGTGATTCGGACGATTCGCGAGCACGCGAGTCACATCGGCCACTATCACACCGGCGGCGTCCCCGGCCGCCACGAGATCGACGACACGCAGGAGCTGAATTACCACGCCGTCGCGCGCGCGATCACCGACACCGGTTTCACCGGGTTCGTGGCGCACGAGTTCGTGCCCACGCGCGAGCCGCTCCGCTCGTTGCGCGAAGCGGTGCAGATATGCTCCGTCTGAATTGGCGGGACTGGCTCCGGTACTCGCTGATCGGGGCCGGCGTCGGAGCGGTGGTGCTGGGGATCGGTGGGCGGCTGGCGATGCGGGGGATCGCGGTCCTCTCGGGTGCGCCCCCGTCGTTCACATTCGGCGGCAGCCTGCGTGTCGTGCTCATGGGCGCGCTGAGCGGCCTGGGCGGCGCCTGGATCCTCAAGGTGCTGCGGTTTTTCCTGGCGCGGCGCTGGCTGATTCAGACGCTTCTCTTCTACGCGATCATCGTGTTGATCATGTTGCGCGGGCTGAAGCCGGTGGATTCGCAGCGCCTCGTTCTGTTCCTGCCAGTGGTGCTGCTGTATGCCTTCCTCGTGCGAGTCCTGACCCGACGGCGGCGGACCCTCCCGGCCGAAACAACGGTACAAGAGCTATCTCCGGTCTGAGGCCATCTTATGCGTTTGGTTGCTGTTGGTTCAGTCGTCATAATGGCTGGATTGACCCTCCCGGCTCTCGCAGCAGCACAATACCTCGAGACTAGTGAATGGGCTCGTTTCGAGCATCGTTGGGAGAGCCCGACCGACAGCGGAGCGCCCCGGTTCAACGATTACCGAGTCGACGGAGCCGTTTTCGGTGCGTTCGCGCTCGGTGTCCTGTTCGCAGGCTATACGGCGACCACCTGCAACGATACGCAGGGCGACATCATCCTGAATCGCTGCGGTGGCGCCACAAGGCGGGCTGGACTCATCGCAGCCGGCGTAGGCGGTGTCGCCGGGTACCTGATTGGCCGCAACCAGCCCAGGGGGGCCACGCGCGCTCAGTCCCTCGGCGTTCTCCCGACGCAGCGTGCTCAACCGGACGATTACCGGATGGCCGGAGCGGTGATCGGGGCCGTCTTCTTCGGGGTCGCTGGAGGCTGGGCGCTGCACGAGGCGTGCAAGACCCAACCGGTCCCGATTGAACCGGCGCAGAACCGCAGCTGTACGGGCTTGACCGCGGGGGGTGCCGCAGTGGGTGCCGCGTTAGGCGCAGGTCTAGGCTACGTGGCCGGCCGGTTGACGCACAGGCGGTAGCCAGGGTCTACAGGGAGCGTATGCTCCCGACAAATACCCGCCCGCTGGCACGGCTCGCGCTGCTCAGCTTCCTGCTGACTTTCGTCGCCGCTCGAGTCGTCAGTTATCTGATGCGTGCCCGCCGCATGGCGGGCTTTTACTTGCATGTGTACGGCACCCACGTCCATCATCTCAATTACGGCATCTTCCTGCTTGCCGGCGTGGGGGCGTACCTCCTGTTTGACCCCCGGCCGGCGGCGCCTGCCCCCGGCGCGGCCGTGACTTATGGCATCGGACTCGGACTCACGTTTGACGAATTCGGCCTGTGGCTGCATCTGGGTGGCGACTACTGGCAACGCGCCAGCTACGATGCCGTTATTGTGTTGGCCGGCGTCCTCGCTCTGGCGAGCTTTGCCCCGCCAGTGCAACACTGGCTGCCGCGGAAGCGGGTACAGGCATGAAGAGGAGTCATCGTGACCAGCCGGCTCGACCTGTTGCTCGGCATCGCCATCGGCATCGTGATCGCCTGGCTCTATTTCCTGGTGTGGAAGGCGCGCTATAGCGCGGCGATTCGCGAGAACGCCGTGCAACGCAGCCTGGCGGTCACCGCCGGCAAGGTGCACGAACAGCTGGTGCCGTATCTCCCCGAATTCGGCTTCAATCCCAAGGATGCGCGGTTTCTTGGCAGCCCGGTCGATCTCGTCGTCTTCGACGGGCTCGCCGCGGGTGAGCTGCGGCGGGTCGTGTTCCTGGAGGTGAAGACCGGCGGCGCGGCCCTCACCGCGCGCGAACGCCAGGTCCGGACGGTCATTGAAGCCCGCGAAGTCGCGTGGGCCGAGCTGCGGCTCACGCGAAGCGAGGGCTAGGCGCTACATTGGTGTCGCGCACACACCAGGTCATACGAGCCAACCAGGGAGGCGATCGTGCGGGACATCTTCTGGGGCGCAGTGCTCATTGCGATCGGGTTAGTGCGGGGCGATTCAGTATTCCGTGGCGATTTCACGATCCTGAGCATCCTGTTCGACGCCCTCGGCGTGTTCTTCATCATCCGCGGCATCATTCGAATCAATCGGGCCAAACAGGGCGCGGCGCAGCCTCCACCGTCAGCACCCACGCCTCCGCGTTGAGAATCGGCAACACCGGGCCCGCGGCCATTCCTGGGGCCCGAAATTAGCACCGGCTACCAAACCCGGTTAGTTTCGAGTCATGGCCAAGCGCCGCCAAAGCTACGAGTCCGACGACATCATCGTCACCTTCGATCCCGATGTGTGCATCCATTCGGGCGTGTGCGTCATGGGTTTGCCCGACGTGTTCGACATCAAGCGCAAGCGGTGGATCCGGCCGGAGCTACAGTCGGGCGACGTCGTCGCGGCGCAGGTGATGAGGTGCCCGTCCGGCGCGCTGCAGTTCGTGCGCAAGTCGAAGCCGGACTGATCTCAAGATGCCGACCTACGAGTACAAGTGCCCGAACGGGCACCTGTTCGAGAAAACGTTCCCCCGCATCACGAGTAGGCGCCACGCGAAGTGCCCGGTGTGCGGCGAGCGCGCGGAGCGGCTGATCTCGGGCGGCGCCGGCGTCCATTTTAAGGGCTCCGGGTTCTACGCGACCGACTACAAACGGCCTGCGGGCACAACGGAAAAGGCGGACAATACGGCGGCGCAAGCCGAAAAGACGGCGAAGACCGAGAAGCCCGCTGAGCCGCAGCCGAAGAAGAAAGACACCAGCTCCGACAAGTGACGGCTCACGAGACGATCCGTACGGCGCTGGCGCAAGCGGCGTCACGACTGGGCGCGTCCGATGTCGAGGTCGCGCTCGAGCGCCCGCGCGATCCGACGCACGGCGACGTCGCCACCAACCTGGCATTGACGCTCGCCAAGACGCTCGGCCAGAAGCCGCGCGCCGTCGCGGAGCGCCTGGTCGCCGGGCTCGAGCTGCCGTCCGGTCTGGTGCGCAAGACGGAGATCGCGGGGCCCGGCTTCATCAACTTCTTTCTGGCCGACGCGCAGGTTGTCAGCGCACTCCCCAAGATCCTGGCGGCGGGTGGTGATTATGGAAAGAGCGACGTCGGACATGGCGCGCCGATCAACGTCGAGTTCGTATCCGCGAACCCGACCGGCCCCCTGCACGTCGGCCATGGCCGGCAGGCGGCCCTGGGCGACGCCATCGCGGCGCTGCTCGAGTGGACCGGGTGGAAGGTCAGCCGCGAGTTCTACTACAACGACGCCGGCGGCCAGATCATGAACCTGGCGCGCAGCGTGCAGGCCCGCGTGCGCCAGGCGCGCGGTTTCCCCGCCGAGATCCCCGAGCAGGGCTATCAGGGCGAGTACATCCGCGAGATCGCCGAGCGCTATGTCGCCGCGAACCCGCGGGATCGCGACGCGGCGGATCTCGACGCCGTGCGTCGCTTTGCCGTCCAGGAGCTGCGCGCCGAGCAGGACCGCGATCTTCAGGCATTCGGCGTGAAGTTCGACGTCTATTTCCTCGAGTCGTCGCTCTACACGAGCGGCAAAGTGGACGAGACGATGCGGCGGCTGGTCGCCGCGGGCCACACCTACGAGCAGGACGGCGCGCTCTGGCTCCGGACCACTGATTTCGGCGACGACAAGGACCGCGTGATGCGCAAGAGTGCGGAGAAGGGGAGCGACTACACCTACTTCCTGCCCGACGTCGCCTATCACGTGACGAAGTGGGACCGCGGATTCCGTCACGCCATCAACGTGCAAGGTTCCGACCATCATGGTACCGTCGCGCGCGTGCGGATCGGCCTCCAGGCGCTCGAGATGGGTATCCCGCAGGGATATCCGGAGTACGTGCTCCATCAGATGGTGACGGTGATGCGCGGCGGGGAAGAGGTGAAGCTCTCGAAGCGCGCCGGCAGCTACATGACGGTCCGCGACCTGGTCGAAGAGGTCGGGCGCGATGCCGTGCGCTACTTCTATCTTATGCGCCGCGGCGAGACGCATTTCGTGTTCGACGTCGATCTCGCCAAGAGCCAGACGGACGAGAATCCGGTGTTCTACGTGCAGATGGCGCATGCACGCATGATCGGGATCTTCCGCGTCGCGGGGCGGGACCCGGCCGGCGTGCGGTCAGAGGGGACGGACCTCAGCGTCCTCACGCAGCCCGAGGAAGCTGATCTCATCAAGGAGCTGGCGGACTTTCCCGCGATGGTGGCGGGCGCCGCCGCGGCGCGCGAGCCGCACCGCATCACGGGATATCTCGAGGGGCTGGCCCGGATCGCGCACGCATGGTATCACAAGTACCGCGTGCTGGGCGAGCCGGAGGAGGCCGCCCGGCTGGTGCTCGCGCGTGCCGTCAAGCAGGTGTTGGCGAACGGCCTCACCCTCTTGGGGATTCGCGCCCCGGAACGGATGTAGCGTGGGTTTACTCGTCGTCGGCTCGATTGCCCTCGATTCCGTCATCACTCCCTTCGGCGAGACCGCCGACGCACTCGGCGGGGCAGCGGTGTTTTTCGCGATGGCCGGCGCCGTGCTCCATCCGGTCCAGGTCGTCGGCGTCGTCGGCAGCGACTTCCCGGAAGCGCATTTGAAGAAGCTGGCGGCTCGCGGGGTGGACCTGGCGGGCGTCGAGCGGCAACAGGGCGAGTCGTTCCGCTGGAAGGCCCGCTATTCCTACGATCTCAACTCGCGCGAAACGCTGGAGACGCGGCTCGGCGTCTTCGCCTCATTTCAGCCGCGGATTCCGGACAAGTTCCGGGACGCGAAGTTCGTGTTCCTGGGGAACATCGACCCCGAGCTGCAGCTCAACGTGCTCGATCAGGTGAAACAGCCGCAGCTCGTGGCCTGCGACACGATGAACTACTGGATTCAGGGCAAGAAGGACCTCCTGCTGGAGCTGCTGCGCCACATCGATATCCTGATGGTGAACGACTCCGAGGCGCGCGAGCTCTCGGGCGACTGGAACGTCTATCGCGCCGCGCACTGGATCCTCGGCCGCGGGCCGAAGATGGTGGTAATCAAGCAGGGAGAGCATGGCGCACTGCTCGTGGACCCCGACACGACGTTCAAGGTGCCGGCCTACCCGCTGCAGCAAGTCTTCGATCCGACGGGAGCGGGCGACGCGTTCGCGGGCGGGTTCATGGCGCACGTGGCGCGGACGGGCGACCTCACGTTCCCCAACCTGCGTCGCGCGATGGTCTACGGATCGGCGATGGGGTCGCTCGCCGTGGAAGCGTTCGGCGTCCAGCGCCTGGAGAACATCACGCTGCAGGAGGTGCGCGGCCGCGTGAAAGCCTTCCGTGACCTGGTGCACTTTTCCCTGGATGGTGAGGAGTGAGCAAATACGCGGCCGCCGGCGTCAAGCTCGATACCGCTGAGGAGGCGAAACGGCGGATCGCCGAGCTGGTGCGCGCCACGCGGACACCGCTCGCGCGTGGCAAGGTCGGTGGGTTCGGCGGCATGGTCCGCGTGCCGGACGGTTACCAGAAGCCTGTCCTCGTCATGTCCACCGACGGTGTGGGGACCAAGGTGCTCGTCGCCGTGGCCGCCGGGATCCACGACACCGTCGGCGAAGATCTCGTCAATCACTCGGTCAACGACATCCTGGTGCACGGCGCCACGCCGCTCGCCTTCCTGGATTACATCGCGACCGGAAACCTGGTCCCCGAAATCGCCGCCCAGATCGTCGCCGGCGTGGCACGCGGCTGCCGGGCACACGACATGACGCTCGCGGGAGGAGAGACGGCGCAGCTGCCGGATCTCTACCAGCCGGGACACTACGACCTGGCCGGCTCGATCGTCGGCGTGGTGGAAGAGGACAAGGCGCTCCATGGCGATCGCGTGACGGCCGGTGACCAGCTCATCGGATATGGGTCGACAGGACTGCACACCAACGGTTACACGCTGGCCCGCAAGATCATCTTCGAATCGATGAAGCTTCGCGTTGACGCCCCGTTCCCGGAGACGGAGCAAACGGTGGGGCAGGTGCTGCTCGCGGTGCATCGCAGCTACGCGGCCGCGCTGCGCCCGGTGCTCGGCGACGTGCACGCCCTCGCCCATATCACCGGCGGCGGAATCCCGGGGAACCTCGTGCGCGTGCTGCCGGCTGGTACGGATGCCGTGGTCGATGCCGGCAGCTGGCCGTGGCCGCCGCTGTTCCGTGTGCTGATGCGCGCGGGGCAGGTGAGCCGGGATGAGATGCGGCGCGTCTTCAATCTGGGAGTCGGCATGATCGCGGTCGTCGCGCGCGATAACGTCGAGACGACGATTCAAGCGGCTGAACGCGTGCAGGTGCCGGCGTGGGTCATCGGCGAGATCCGGCCGGCGATTAGGGGAGGGCCCGCGGTGCGCTTTGAAGAGAGATAACGAGCGGGAGCTGGCGGCCATGCGTCGCGCGCTCGAGCTCGCGTGGCGCGGCTGGGGCCGCGTCTCCCCCAACCCGCTCGTGGGTGCCGTGGTGTTGCGCGGCGATGAGGCGGTCGCGGAGGGCTGGCACGCCGAATACGGTGGACCGCACGCTGAGCTCGCCGCGCTACATGCGGCCGGCGACGAGGCTCGTGGCGCGACGCTGGTCGTCACGCTCGAGCCGTGCGCGCATCACGGGAAGACGCCGCCTTGCACTGATGCGATCCGCGCCGCCGGTGTGCGCCGCGTCGTCGCGGCCGTGCGGGATCCCGATCCCGAGGCGCGCGGCGGCATCGAAGTCCTGAAGCGCGCGGGAATCGAAACCAGTCTCGGGGCGTGTGCGGAGCAGGCCGCCGCGCAGAACGCTCCTTTCCTCTTTACCCGCCTCCAAACTGACCGCCCGTTCGTCGCGCTGAAGCTGGCGACGTCGATCGACGGCCGTATCGCCGATGCGGGCGGGCGCTCGCAGTGGATCTCGGGTCCCGAGGCGCGCGACCACGTCCACTGGTTGCGCGCGGGCTTCGACGCCATCGCCGTCGGGGGCACGACCGCCCTCACCGACAATCCGCAGCTCACCGCGCGCGGCCTGACGCCGCGCAAGCCGCCCGTGCGGATCGTGTTCGACCGCCGCGCCATGTTGAACTCGGGCGTGTCGCTGGTGCAGACGGCGCGCGAAGTGCCGACCTGGGTCGTGTCGTCGCCCGAAGCCCCGGCGGCCAACGTCTCCGTGCTCGAAGGGAACGGTGTCCGCGTCTTCCGGCCCGAGACGCTGGAACAGGCGTTCGCCCAGCTCCGCCTCGCCGGGATCCAGTCGTTGTTATGTGAAGGAGGCGGCGCCCTCGGCACGAAGCTCCTCGCCGAGGGGCTCGTGGACCGGTTGTACTGGGTGCAGGCGCCGGTGTGGCTCGGTGAAGGGGGAGTGCCCGCTTTCCCAGGCGTTCCGGCATTTCCGCTCGCCGACGCGCCGCGCTGGGTCGCCGTGGAGCGGCGCCCGCTGGGCTCTGATACATTATTGGTCTTGGATCGACGGCTATGTTTACCGGAATCGTAAGCGCAGTAGGGCGCATCGAGTCCGTTTCCTCGAACGGGGGAAGCGGGACGGGGGACGGGGGACGGGTACTGCGGATCCGCGCTCCCTACCGTGGCTTGAAGAAGGGCGAGAGCATCGCGGTGAATGGCGCCTGCCTGACCGTCGAGAAGGTTGTGAAGGGCGCCTTCACAGTGCATGCGATCCAGACGACGCTCGGACGGACGTTGATCGGAGAATGGCAGAAAGGCGCTCCCGTGAATTTGGAGCGCGCGGTGCGGGCTGCGGATCTGATGGGTGGGCATATCGTCCAGGGGCACGTGGACGGCGTTGGAACCGTCGAGCGAGTGGCGTCACATGACGACGCCCTGCTCATCGATGTTCGCGTGCCGGCCGAAGTCGCCGAAACGACGATTCTGCACGGCGCGATCGCGGTGGACGGGGTAAGCCTGACGGTGAACGCGTTGCCCAGCGGCGGCGTGGTGCAGGTGTCGCTCGTGCCGTTCACGCGCGAGCATACGACGTTGGGGCGGCTCAAATCCGGTGATCGAGTGCACGTCGAGGCTGACGTGCTGGGAAAATACGTGAGGGAGCTATGTCGTTCGAAGCGGTAGAACAGGCGATTGCGGATATCCGCGCCGGCAAGCTCGTCATCGTGGCTGATGACGAGCGGCGCGAGAACGAGGGCGATTTGATCGGCGCGGCCGAGAAGGTGACGCCCGCGATGGTCAACTTCATGGCGACGCACGCCCGTGGGCTCATCTGCATGCCGCTCACGCCGGCGCGGTGCCAGGCGCTCGGCCTGCCGCAGATGACCGAGCACAACAACGAGTCGCACGAGACGGCATTCACGATCAGCATCGACGCCGCGACGCGCTTCGGCGTCACGACCGGGATCTCGGCGGCCGATCGTGCCGCGACGATCCGCGTGGCGATCGACCCGTCGACGGTGCCCAGCGATCTGCGGCGCCCCGGCCATGTCTTCCCGCTGCGGGCGCGTCCTGGCGGCGTGTTACAGCGCGTCGGGCAGACCGAAGCCAGCATCGATCTGGCACGGCTGGCCGGCCTGTATCCCGCCGGCGTCATCTGCGAGATCCTCAATCCCGACGGATCGATGGCGCGCCGCCCCGATCTCGAGCGGTTCGCGCAGCAGCACGGCCTGACGTTCATCACGGTCGCGCAGCTCGTCGCCTACCGGCTGAAGCACGAGCGGCTCGTGCATCGCATCGCCGACGCGCGGCTGCCCACGCCGTTCGGCGAATTCCGGATCATCGGCTATCGCAACGACGTGGATGACGCGGAGCACGTGGCGCTCGTCTACGGCGACGTGGCGGGGAAGCAGCAGGTCCTGGTGCGAATGCACTCCAAGTGCCTGACCGGCGACGTCTTCGGCTCGGCACGCTGCGACTGCGGCTGGCAGCTGCACAGTGCCATGCGGATGATCGCCGAGCAGGGCGCCGGCGTCGTCGTCTACCTCGACCAAGAAGGAAGGGGCATCGGGCTGCTCAACAAGCTCAAGGCCTACGAGCTCCAGGATCAGGGGCACGATACCGTCGAGGCGAACGAAAAGTTGGGATTCAAGCCGGACCTCCGGAACTACGGCATCGGCGCGCAGATCCTGCTCGACCTCGGCCTGTCGTCCATCCGCGTCCTGACGAACAATCCGATGAAGCTGATCGGCCTCGAGGGCTATGGGCTCGAGATCGTCGAGCGGTTGCCGATCGTGCCCGCGCCCTCCGACGAGAATCGCGCCTATCTCGACGTCAAGCGGGACAAGCTCGGCCACTTCCTCACCCACTGATCGTGCCACACAAGGCTCCCCCTCCATCCGCCGCGCGCACGTCCAACAGCCAGCGGCGCGTGGCGATCGTCGTCAGCCGCTTTCATGAACACATCACGAGCAAACTCTTGGGCAGCGCCCGGGAGGCGTTGCGTCAGGGCGGGATCGCGGACAGCCACGTGGAAGTGACGTGGGTGCCCGGCGCGTTCGAGCTCCCGGTGGTCGCGGAGGCGGCGGCGGCAAGCGCACGCTTCGACGCCATCGTGGCGCTGGGGTGCGTGATCCGGGGCGAGACGCCGCATTTCGAGTACGTGGCGGGTGAAGCGGCGCGCGGGCTGGGCAACGTCGCCCTCGCGCATCGCATTGCGGTCGGCTTCGGGGTGCTGACCACGGATACGGACGTTCAGGCGCTGGCCCGGGTGAGTAAGGGCGCCGAGGCGGTGCAGGCGGCGCTCGAAACCGCCGACGCGCTCGAGCGGCTCGGTGCAGCGCCCCGAGACTAAGGCGCGGGCGCGCGCCCTCCAGCTCCTCTACGCTTGGGAATTGTCGGGCGAGCCGAGCATCGAGGCGGTCGTCGCCCGGGTTGCGGCGATCTACGGCCGGGCACCCCAGGGCTACGACCGCGGCGCGGATCTCGCCGCCAAGGCGGTGGCCGGGAGGCCCGAGTTCGACCGCCGCATCGCGGACGCCGTGGAGCACTGGCGGCTGGAGCGCGTCGGCGTGATCGAACGCAACATCCTGCGGCTCGCCCTCGCGGAGCTGGACGAGGCAGCGACGCCGTCCCGCGTGGTCATCGATGAGGCGGTGAAACTGGCTCACTGGTTTGCCGGTGCGCGGGCGCCGGCGTTCATCAACGGCGTGCTCGACGCCGTGGCGCGCGAGACTGGCGCGCTGTGAGGATCCTGCTCGTCAACTGGAACGACCGCGAAAATCCTCAGGCCGGTGGCGCCGAAATCCATCTGCACGAGCTGTTCGGCCGGATCGCCGGGTGGGGTCATGAGATTGAGCTGGTTGCCAGCGGTTGGCCGGGCTGCGCACCCCACGCCACCGTGGACGGGATCCACGTGACGCGCGTGGCGGGGAGGCACAGCTTCGCGTTGCGCGGGCGCGGGGCGGCGCGGCACGCGCTGCGCCAGCGCCCGTTCGACGTCGTCATCGAGGACATCAACAAGGTCCCGCTCTTCATTCCCACGCTGACCCGGCTGCCGTTCGTGGCGATCGTGCCACACCTCTTCGGCACGACCGCCTTCGCGGAGGCGAGCGCCCCGCTGGCGGCGATCGTGTGGGCCGCGGAGCTGCCGATTCCCTGGGTGTATCGCAGGGCCGGATTTCATGCGATTTCAGAGAGCACTCGGGACGACCTGGTGCGGCGAGGCGTCCCGGCGGAGCGGGTGGTCGTCATTCATCCGGGTGTGGATTCCCAGGCGTATCGACCCGACCCCGCAACGCCGCGCGCGACACGCCCCACGTTCTTGTACCTGGGCCGATTGAAGCGTTATAAAGGAGTGGAGCTGGCGCTCCGGGCGATTGCCGCAGCGCGTGAGTCACGCGCGGACATTACGCTGGACATCTGCGGGCAGGGCGATGACCGGCCTCGTCTGGAACGGCTTGCAAGACAACTCGGCTTGGCAGCCGCGGTTCGATTCCTGGGGTTTGTGCCGGAAGAGGAGAAACGTCGCTTATTGCGCCGTGCCTGGGCAGTCGTTTTCCCGAGTCCGAAGGAAGGGTGGGGTATCACGAACGTCGAAGCGGCGGCCTGCGGAACGCCGGCGCTGGCCTCGGACAGCGACGGGTTGCGCGAGTCCGTCCGTGATGGCGTGACGGGGTATCTGGTGCCGCACGGCGACGCTGCGGCGCTGGCCAATCGCATCCTGGCGCTGGCGAACGATCCCGGCCTGGTGGAGCGGCTGGGGCGCGCGGCACGCAGCTTCGCCGAAGGCCTGTCGTGGGATGCGGCCGCGCGCGCCACCATCACCCATATCGAACAGACCATTGCCAGGCGAGAAAGCGAGAGTTGAGTCATGCGCATCACGATCACCGCACGCCATACCCAAATTGACCACGACCTGCGCGCCCATACGCGGGAGCTGGTGGACAAGGTGGCCAAGCTCGTGCGGCGCCCGCATCATGCGCAGGTGATCTTCACCGAAGACCATGGCGAGGCGGGGGTGGAGATCGCGGTGCATGTGCCGCGCGGCCGCATCCACGTGGCGAAGGCGCAAGGAGACGATCATCGCTCGGCGCTCGACGCCGCGATCGCCCGGGTGAAGCGGCAGCTGCTCGATGAGAAGCAAACGCCGCGCGCACGCCGCCAGACCGCGCGCTCCAAGCCCTCAGGGGTCCGGTGATCAAGGTCGGCGATCTGCTCGCCCGCAAGGGCGATCCGCTGCAACTCGAGCTGCTCACGGCCGACGTCGGGCTCGATCGGGAGATCAAGTCGCCCGAGGCGTCGAGCCCGGGCCTCGTGCTGGCGGGCTACACCGCGCGCTTCGTCGGCACCGACCGCATTCATATTCTCGGCGAGACGGAGATTACGTATCTCACCTCGCTCGACGCGAAGACGCGGCGCAAATCGATCGAGACGTTTCTGTCGTATGCGCTCCCGTGCGTCATCATCACCAAGGCCCAGGAAGCGCCGGACGACCTCCTGGCGGTGGCGCGCGAAAAGGGCATACCGATCATCCGCACCCGCCTCAAGACGGCAGAGTTCTACCGTCGCCTGAAGCCGTTTCTCGACGACGCCTTCGCGCCGCGCACGACGGTGCACGGATCCCTCGCCGACGTGTTCGGCGTGGGGCTGCTGTTTCGCGGCCGGTCGGGAATCGGCAAGAGCGAGTGCGTGCTCGATCTGGTCGAGCGGGGCCACCGGCTGGTCGCGGACGACGTCGTGCACGTGACGCGCCAGGGCAACGACGTGCTCATCGGGCGCGGGCACGAGATCTCGCGGCACTACATGGAAATCCGCGGCGTGGGATTGATCGACATCAACGCGCTGTTCGGCATCCGGTCCGTGCGCCAGCAAAAGCGCATCGAAGTCGTGGTGCAGCTCGAAGACTGGGACAACTCCCGCGAGTACGACCGCACCGGGCTCGACCTCCAGGAGACGGAGCTGCTGGACGTCGCGCTGCCGCTGGTGACGGTGCCGCTTAATCCCGGCAAGAACCTCACCGTGATCTGCGAAGTCGTGGCGATGAACCATCTGCTCCGCTACAGCGGCGTGGACTCGGCGCACGCATTCAACGAAAGGCTCATTCGGCGCATGCGAGAGAAGGGCGAGCTGCAGCACTATCTCGAGGAAGACTATGAGTAGCAGCCTCCGCGGGGTCATCGTCTCGCACGCCGCCGTCGCGCAGGCGCTGGTCAGTGCCGTTACGGCCATCACGGGGATCGAAGCTGCGCTCACGCCGGTGTCGAATGAGGGCTGCGGCACCGAGGCGCTCGCGGAACGGCTGCGCCAGGCGGTGGGCGAGGGCCCGGCGGTGCTGTTCGTGGATCTTCCGGGCGGATCCTGTCTCACCAGCTCGCTGCGCTATGCGAAGCAGCACGCCGACATCGCCGTGGTGACGGGTGTGAATCTCGCCATGCTGCTCGACTTCGTCTTTCACCGTGACATCCCGCCGGCGGAAGCCGCGCGCCGTGCCGTGGACGCCGGTGCCAAGGCCATTCGCGTCACCGCCGCATGACGCTCGCGCTGTACCGCATCGACGACCGGCTGATCCACGGCCAGGTGGTAGTGGGCTGGGGGCAGCCCCTCGACGTCTCGTTCATCGTGCTCGTCGATGACGAAGTGAGCGGCAGCGATTGGGAACAGGACCTCTACCGCATGGGTGTGCCGCAGCAAATCGAGGTGATCTTCGCATCGGTCGAGCAAGCGGCGTCCCAGCTGCCCGGTTGGGAGTCCGACTCCCGCGTCGGCATTCTGCTGGTGGGCGACATCGAAACCGCCGTCGCGCTCGCCGGGCGCGCGCCACAAGTGCGCCGGCTCAATGTGGGCGGCATCCACCACCGCACCGGCCGCAAAGAGCGGCTGCGCTTCGTGTATTTGACCGACGATGAGGCCGCCAAGCTGAAACAGCTGGCCGCGCGCGGCGTCGAAGTCACCGCCCAGGATGTGCCGACCGCGCGCGCGGTACCCGTCGGGGATTTCACGTGAACCTCCCCATCGAGCTCCTGATCGCGCTGCTCGTGTGGGGAACGCTCGTCGGCGTGGACCTCGTCAGCCTGCCGCAAATGATGATCGCGCGTCCCCTGGTTGCCGGGACGATCGCCGGGGCGATCCTGGGCGACATCCCCACGGGCCTCAAGCTGGGCGTCGTCTTCGAGCTGCTGCAGTACGACATCCTGCCCGTCGGCGCGGTCCGCTATCCGGAATACGGACCGGCGACGGTCGCCGCGGTTGCGACGGCGCACGCCTCATCCGGTGTCCTCGGCCTCGGCCTCGGCGCGCTGGTAGGGCTGGTCACCGGGCTGCTCGGCGGCGTCACGATCAACGTGCTCAGGCGCGTGAACTCGCGGATCGTGCATGCGGCGTCATTGACGCTCGAATCGGGCGACCCGCAAGCGCTCGTGCGGCTGCACGTCGGTGGGTTGCTGCGCGACGCCCTGCGCGCCGCGCTCGTGACGAGCGTGGGGCTCCTCCTCGCGTGGTTGGCGCGGCCGCTCCTCGGCGTTGTGCTGTCCGAGCGCGGCGCGGTGCTGCTGGCCGTCGCGGCCGTGGCGACCGCGTTGGCCGCGGGCGCCGCCGGCACGCTGCGCCTGGTGGGTCGCGGGCCGATACTGGCGTGGTTTGCCGCCGGTCTGGGCGCCGGCATCGTGGCGACGATATGGCTGCGGTGAACGCCGCCCTCGCCCGGGCGTTGCTGCGGCTGTTTGCCGTGCAGGGCTCGTACAACTACGAGCGCATGCTCGGCGTGGGCGTGGGCGTGGCGGAGGAACCGCTGCTGCGCGACCTCGCCGACGGCAAGTATCGCGCGGCCGTGGCCCGCGGCGCGCACTTCTTCAACGCGCACCCCTATCTCGTCGGCCTGGCGATCGGCGCCGCCGCGCGCGCCGAGCATGACGGCGCCGCGCCCGATCAGATCGAGCGGCTGCGCGAGGCCCTGTGCGGCCCGCTCGGCTCGCTCGGCGACCGCCTGGTCTGGGCCGGCTGGCTGCCGTTGCTGTCCGGTCTCACGATGGCGGCGATCGCCCTCGGTGCCGGTTGGATCGCGGTGGGGGCGTTCCTGATCGTCTACAACGTCGGTCACGTCGCCCTGCGCTGGTGGGCGCTGCACGCCGGTTGGACCCACGGGACCCGGGTCAGCGTCGCCCTGCATCACCCGGTGCTGCAGAAAGCGGGCGCTCTCCTCAGTCCCGCGATGGGGTTCGCGGTCGGCGCCGCCCTGCCGCTGACCGCCGCGTATCTCTCCGGGCCGTTCGACCCCTGGGCCCGCGTCGCGCTGGCGATCGTGGCCGCGCTGAGCTTCCTGGGGCTGCGCTGGCGCGGTGATCGCCTCAATGGCCTGCGACTCGCCCTCGGAATCTCGGCCGTCGCGCTCATCATCGGGCTGCTATGGCCGTAATCGAGCGCGACGCCCAGATCGTGAACCCGCTCGGCATGCACGTGCGGCCGGGAGCGGAGTTCGTGAAGGCGGCGAGCAAGTTCCAGTCCGCCGTCGAAGTCCACAAAGACGGCGTCGTCGTGAACGGCAAGAGCATCCTGGGGATGATGACCCTGGCGGCGGAGTGCGGCTCGTCGATTCACATCAAGACGGATGGCGAGGATGCGGAGCAGGCGATGGCCGCGCTGCTCGAGCTCGTCGCCGCGGGCTTTCACGAGATGCATCTGAAGCCGGAAGCCAAGGAAAAGGAAGACGCGTGAGTCCCGCCGACCGGCTGCTGAAAGGCATCGGCGTCTCGCCCGGCATCGCGATGGGGCCGACGGTGACGGTCCGCTGGGCGCTGCCCGAGGTCCCACATCGCGTGGTCCCGCGCACCCAGGTCGAAAAGGAGGTGCGGCGGCTGCGGGCGGCGCTCAAGGATGTGCGGGAGCAGCTCAATGAGCTGCGCGCCCGCGCCGAGGCCCGCGCCGGTGTGGACGAGGCGCGCATCTTCGATGCCCAGCTGCTGATGCTCGACGACAAGGACTTCATCGGTGGCGTCGCCGAGCTGATTCGCGAGAACCATTTCACCGCCGAGAAGGCCTTTGAGTTCAAAACGCTCGAGGTGCGCGATCTCTGGACCGCGGCGGGCAACCCGCTCCTCAAGGAGCGGCTCGCCGATGTGACGGGTGTGGCGATCCGCGTCATTCAGCACCTCATGCACAAGCGCGGCGCATCGGATGTCTGGGAGAGCCTGTCGGAGCCGTCGATTCTCGTCGCCCGGGAGCTGTCCCCCGGCCTCACGGTGCAGCTCGACCGAGCCCACGTCGTGGGTTTGATCAGTGAAGAGGGAACGCGCACGTCTCACGCGGCGATCCTGGCCCACTCGATCGGCATCCCGGCGATCTTCGGCCTGCGCGGGGCGGTCGCGCGCATTCCCGCGGGCACGAAGGCCATCCTCGACGGCACGCAGGGCACGGTGCTCCTCAACCCGACTCCCGAGGAGATCGAGGAAGCCGAGCGCAGGGATGCGAGCCGGCGCGAGCTGTCCGCACGTCTCGAGGAAGCGGTCACGCAGCCGTCCGTCACCGTGGATGGCGTGCGCATCGCGCTGCGCGGCAACGTGGACCTGCCAGACGAGGTCGCGCCCGCCAAGGTGCACGGCGCCGAAGGCGTGGGACTGCTGCGGACCGAATTCCTGATTACGGGACACAGTGAGCTGCCGGATGAAGAGACCCAGACCAACTATTTCCGCCATGTTGGCGAAGCGTTCGCCGGCCAGCCGGTCGTCATCCGGACTTACGACCTCGGCGGCGACAAGTTCCCGGCGCCGTTCCGGAGTCCCCCGGAGGCGAACCCGTTCCTCGGATGGCGCGCGATCCGGGTCTGCCTCGACGAGCCGGAGATCTTCCGCACGCAGATCCGCGCAGTCCTCAGGGCCGCGGTCACCACGAACCTGCACCTCATGATTCCGCTCGTGACGCGGCTCGATGAAGTCGAGCGCACGCGCGAGATGATGCACGAAGAAGCGGCGCGCCTCGAGAAGAACGGCATCGCGGCGGCGAAGAGCGTGCCGCTGGGCGTCATGGTCGAGACGCCGGCCGCCGCCGTGCTCGCCGATCGCCTGGCGGAGATCAGCGACTTTCTCAGCGTCGGTACCAATGACCTGACGCAGTACACGCTGGTCGTGGACCGTGGGAACGCCCGCCTGGCCGACCGGTTTACGCCACACGATCCGAGTGTGCTGCGGCTCCTCAAACTGGTGGCAGATGCGTCGCGCGCCGCTAACAAACCGGCCAGCGTGTGCGGGGAAATGGCCTCGGAACCGCTCTCGGCATTCCTTTTGCTTGGGCTCGGCTACGACACCCTGTCGGTCGCGCCGCCGGCGCTGCCGTTCATCAAGTGGCTCATTCGACAGGTGACGACGGCGCAGGCGCGCGCAGCAGCGGACGCAGCACTCGCCGCACGCTCCGCGGATCTTGCGCTCGACATCTTGCGATTTGCACTTGCCGAAGCGGTCGATCTGACACTGCTCGATCCTGATGCGCGGTTGCCCGCGGGACGGCGCTCCGGTAATTTGAAACTCTAGGGAACCAAAAACATGCCAACTCATCGTCACGTCTTCACTTCCGAGTCGGTCACGGAAGGGCACCCCGACAAGATCGCGGATCAGATCTCCGATTCGATCCTCGACGCTATTCTGGCCGAGGATCCCACGGCCCGCGTGGCGTGCGAGACGCTGGTCACGACGGGTATGGCGGTCGTTGCCGGCGAAATCACGACCTCCACGTATGTCCACATTCCCGACATCGTGCGCGGCACGATCACATCGATCGGGTATACCGACGCGAACTTCGGGTTTGACGCGCAGACCTGCGCCGTGCTGACGACCATCGACCGCCAGTCGACCGACATCGCGATGGGCGTCGACACGGGCGGAGCGGGTGACCAGGGGATGATGTTCGGCTACGCGAGTGACGAGACCCCGTCGCTGATGCCGCTGCCGATCATGCTCGCGCATCGGCTCGCCGAGCGTCTGGCGGCGGTGCGCAAAACCGGGGCGCTGCCCTGGCTGCGGCCCGACGGTAAGACGCAGGTCAGCGTCGTGTACGAAGGGTTGAAGCCGGTCGGCGTGGACAAGCTCGTCGTCTCCGCGCAGCACTCGGAGCTGATCGACAATGCCGAGCTGCGCGCGGGGATCCTGGCACACGTCGTTCGGCCGGTCGTGCACGAAGCGGGCTTCGAGATCAAGGACAAGGATGTGCTCGTGAATCCGACGGGCCGGTTCGTCGTGGGTGGCCCGCAGGGCGACGCGGGGCTCACCGGCCGCAAAATCATCGTCGACAGCTACGGTGGCATGGCACGGCACGGCGGCGGTGCGTTCAGCGGCAAGGATCCCTCCAAGGTAGACCGCTCCGCCACGTATGCCATGCGCTGGGTCGCCAAGAACATCGTCGCGGCCGGTCTGGCCAGGCGTTGCGAGGTGCAGGTTGCGTACGCCATCGGTGTCGCGGATCCCGTGTCCGTGATGGTGGACGCGTTCGGCACCAGCGATGTGCCGCAGGACGCGCTGGAGCGCGCGGTCCGCGAAGTCTTCGATTTGACGCCGGGCGGCATCATTCAGGCACTCAACTTGCGGAATCCGATCTATCGGTCCACCGCCGCCTACGGCCATTTCGGCCGCGCGCCGGAGAAGCGCCGGATCGGCGAACGGGACGTCGAGCTATTCACCTGGGAGCACGTCGATCGCGCCGAGGAATTGAAGGTTGCGGCGGAGCGGGCATCCCGTACAGCGCGGAAGGCCAATGTCTGAGACGGCGATCAAGGGCGGAGCGAAGGCAACCAACGACATCAAGGACATCAAGCTCGCCGACGAAGGGCGGCGGCGCACCGAATGGGCCGAGCGGTCGATGCCGGTGCTGCGACACCTTCGGGAGCGGTTCGCGCGCGAGCGGCCCCTGACCGGGAAGCGCCTGGCGGCATGCCTGCACGTCACGACGGAGACGGCGAACCTCGCGATCACACTCCAGGCGGGCGGCGCCGACGTTGCACTTTGCGCCTCGAATCCGCTGTCAACGCAGGACGACGTCGCGGCACACCTCGTGCGCGACCACGGCATCAAGGTCTTCGCGATCAAGGGCGAGGACCACGCGACTTACTACGAGCACATTCGCGCGGCGTTGGCGCATCGCGCCGACATCACGATGGACGACGGCGCCGACCTCGTGAGCGCGCTGCACATGATCGCCCTGAATCGGCTCGATGATCTCGCGCCGCCGGTGCGGAAATGGGTCGAAACGTTGTCCGTGTCCGATCGCAAGGCGCTCGTCGCGGGAGTGATCGGGTCGACGGAAGAGACCACGACGGGTGTGATCCGGCTCAAGGCGATGGCGAAGGACGGCGTGCTACAGTTCCCCGTCATCGCGGTCAACGACTCGCTCACGAAGCATCTCTTCGACAACCGCTACGGGACCGGTCAGTCCACGCTCGACGGGATTATTCGCGCGACGAACCTGCTGATCGCCGGGAGCACGGTGGTGGTGGCGGGGTATGGGTGGTGCGGTCGCGGATTCGCGATGCGGGCGCGCGGTGCCGGCGCGAACGTGCTCGTCACCGAGATCGACCCGATGAAGGCGCTCGAAGCCCAGATGGACGGCTACCGGGTCGTGACGATGGAAGAGGCCGCGCAGGTAGGTGATCTGTTCGTGACGCTGACCGGCAATGTCGAGGTCATCAGAGTCGAGCACATGAAGGCGATGAAGGACGGCGCGGTGGTGGCAAACTCGGGGCACTTCAACGTGGAAATCGACCTCGAGGGACTGAAGAAGGTGGGAAAAGGACCGGTGCGCGTGCGAGAATTCGTGGAAGAGTGGCAGGTCGGAGGGAAGAAGCTGTTCGTGCTCGCCGACGGACGCCTCATCAATCTCGCGGCAGCCGAGGGGCATCCTGCCAGCGTGATGGACATGTCGTTCGCGAATCAGGCGCTTGCCGCCGAATACGTGGTCAACAACGCCAAGAAACTCGGCAAAGACGTGCATCGCATTCCCGCCGACCTCGATCAGGAGATCGCGCGGCTCAAGCTGCAGTCGATGGGCGTGGCGATCGACACGCTCACCGCGGCGCAACGCAAATACCTCGCTTCGTGGGATATGGGGACCTGAATGTCCTCCTCGGGGGGAGCCATGCTGCAGGTTCGGGTAGCTCACCTCGGGCTGGATCGCACGACGAACACGCCGGTGGTGATTCTCCAGGAAAACGAGGGGCAGCGCGTCTTGCCGATCTGGATCGGTCCCGCGGAAGCGAGCGCGATCGCAATGGAGCTGGCCGGCGTCAAATTCTCCCGCCCGCTCACCCACGACCTGCTCAAGCAGGTGATCGTCGGCCTCGGCGCCGAGCTGCGCAAGGTGATCATCACGCAGGTGAAGGACAACACCTACTTCGCCGAGCTGCACATCTATCGCGGTGACACCGTGATTCAGATCGATGCCCGCCCGTCCGACTCGATTGCGCTGGCGCTGCGCCTCAAGGCGCCGATCCTGACCAGCGAGACGCTGCTCGAGCTGACCTCCGTCGACACGAGTGAAGGCGCGATCCAGCCGGGCTCCGGCGCCGGTCCGCTCGATGCCGACACGCTGAAGTCATACCTCCAGAACCTCGATCCCGAAGATTTCGGCAAGTTTATTCCGTAGCCTGCTGCTGCTGACGTGCGTTCCGGCTGCGCTCTTCTCTCAAACGGTGAGCGTCAGCGGTCGCGTGCTGCGCGGTGGCCGCGACACCGTCCCCCTGTCCAACGCATGGGTCGTGCTGCACCGGGTCACGCGTGAGCAGGGCGGGCCGATCGACTCCGTCCGCAGTGACGCCCACGGCCGCTACCGCATGCTGTTGCGGAACGCCGACAGCGCCGGCGCGTACGTCGTCAGTGCCTGGTACGACAGCCTCGCGTATTTCTCGTTACCGCTGAATGTTCTCGGCCGCCCGGCCACGCACGTCGAAGACATCGTCACGTTTTCCACGACCACCAAGGGGCCACCGATCCGGCTGGCGCGGCGGCTCGGGACGGTGGCGGCGGCTCGGGAAGACGGCACGCGCGAAGTGCTGGAGATCCTGGAGCTCGAGAACACGGGGCAGACGACGCGCGTCACCAAGGACACGCTCGAGCCGACCTGGGCGGGACGCGTCCCCGCGCGAGTCGGGCAGTTCCGCGGCGGGCAGGGCGACATCTCGCCCGACGCGATGCAGTTCCGCCACGACAGCGTCATCGTGCTGGGGCCGATCCCCCCGGGCCCGGTGAAGCAGCTCAGCTACGGCTACTCGCTCCCAGTGGGCACGCGCGCGCTGGTGATTCCGATCGATCAGCCGACGGTCGAGCTGAATCTGCTCGTGGAAGACACGGCGGCGGCGGTCACGGCGCCAAAACTGGAAAGGCTGGGCGTGCAGGAGATCGAGCAGCGCCACTTCGCGGCGTACCGCGCGGGCCCGCTCGCGCCGGGCGACAACGTGGAGATTCGGCTGCCGGCGGGTGCGTTCCGTGCGCAGACGTTGCTGCCGTACGTCATTGCGATCCTCGCGGCCGGCATGGTGGTCGCGTTGATCTGGGCATTGCGCAAGCGACCGACCGAGCCTAGACTGACCTAGTCGTCCATTTCGCGAACGGGGATACGGAAGCCGGTGTGAGTCCGGCGCGGCCCCGCCACTGTAACGGGCAGTTGTCATCGGCTCAATGCCACTGGGGAAACCCGGGAAGGCGAGCCGGTTCGCCCGGAGCCAGGAGACGTCTTCGTTCGCGCCACCACGCAATTCCCTCGCGGGAGGGATGGTGCTTCGACGTCTCTGCGTTGTTCTCCTCATTTTTCTCGGCTGTCATGGGACGGCCCGACGGCCTGACGGCCGGACGGCCCAACGCATCGTGTCCCTGCTGCCCTCGTTCACCGAGATCCTGTTTGCCATCGGTGCCGGTGATCGTCTCGTGGGGCGTACCACATGGTGCGACTATCCGCCCGCGGCACTCGCCGTGCCAAGCATCGGCGACGGGATGCCGCCGAACATCGAGGCGGTGGCGGCACGGAAGCCCGATCTCGTCGTCCTGTATAACTCCGGGCCCAACGTCGCGGCCGCGAAGCAGCTCGAGCGCATCGGGATTCGGACGGTACTGCTCGATCTCAACCGGTTGGAAGATCTCGGTCCGGCAACGCGGACCCTGGGGCGGCTGACCGGCCTCGATGCGCGCGCGGAATCCCTCGCCGCGGCGATGGACAGCTTCTCCTACCGCCCCCTACCGCCTCCTACCGCCTCCATCGCGTACGTCGTGTGGGACAACCCTCCAATCACGATCGGCCACGGCAGCTATCTGGATCAGCTCGCTGCGCTTGCCGGTGCGCGCAACGTCTTCAGCGACATCGCCGCACCCTCCGCGCAGGTCTCGCTCGAGACGATCGCCGCCCGCGATCCCCAGTGGATCGCCGTGCTGTCCGATTCCGGCGCGATGCCGGCGTTCGCCAAAAGACAGGAATGGCGGGCAGTGCGCGCGGTGCGCGAGGGCCATTTCCTGCTGCTGCCGGGGTCGTTGTTTGGCCGCCCCGGGCCGCGATCGGGGGAGGCTGTACGCGCGCTGCGGGTGCGGTTGGGCGGAACGGCGTCCCGATGAAATGGACGCTGCTGTTGGTCGTCGCTGTTCTGGCCCTCATTGCGAGCGTGGTGCTCGGGCCCGCCGCCGTGCCGCTCAACGAGCTGCTGCGCTCCGATATCGTGTGGAATCTGCGCGCCCCGCGCGCGCTGCTCGCCTTTCTCGTCGGCGGGTCGCTGGGCGTTGCCGGCGCGGCCCTCCAGGCGCTGGTCCGCAATCCGCTCGCGGATCCTTTTCTGCTGGGACTGTCGGGCGGGGCAGGACTGGGCGCCGTCCTGGCGATCGCGCTCCATCTGTCAGGTCCCTGGGCGCTGCCGATCGCTGCCTTTATCGGTGCGCTCGCCGCGCTCGGCCTTGTTTACCGGCTGGGGTTGATCGGCGGCGCGGCGCTGGATCCCCGCATCCTGCTGCTGGGGGGCGTCGCGATCGGCGCGTTCGCGGCCGCCATCACCACCGCCATCGTCTCGCTGGCCGATGCCGCCGAGTTGCGCAACGCGTTCCTGTGGCTGTGGGGCGGGCTGTCAGCGGCTTCGTGGGATTCCGTATTGCTCGTTGCGCTCTACGCGCCGATCCCCCTCGCCATCCTGGTCGCCGCGTCCCGTCCCCTCGATCTGCTCGCCCTCGGTGAGGAGCCGGCGCGCTACCTCGGCGCCGACGTCGAAGCGGTCAAGCGGCGGGTCTACCTGGCCGCCTCGCTCCTCACCGCCGCGGCGGTGGCGGTATCGGGCGTCATCGGGTTCGTCGGGCTCGTCGTGCCGCATATCGCGCGCCTCACCTGGGGCCATCGTCACCGCGCGTTGTTGCCGGCCGCCTTCATCGGCGGCGGGGCCCTCCTCGCGATTGCCGACACGCTGGCCCGCACCGTCGTGGCGCCGCGCGAGCTGCCTGTCGGTGTCGTCACTGCCCTCGTCGGCGTCCCCGTGTTCGCACTGCTGCTGCGGCGCTGGACGATTGCATGATGCTGCGTCTCGACGTCGTCCGCTATCGCTACCCGGGCGCAACCAGGGATGCGTTGCGAGGAGTGTCGCTGGCGATTGCACCGAAACAGTTCCATGCCGTGCTCGGCCCCAACGGGAGCGGCAAGACCACACTTGTTCGCATCGCACTTGGTGCATTGTCGCCCATCGAAGGACGAGCTGAGATCGACGGCCGTCCGGCGCAGACTTGGCCGCGGCAGGAGCTGGCGCGAATCGTCGGCGTGGTGCCGCAGCGCGAGGACAACCTGTTTCCGCAGCGCGTGCGCGAGACGGTGCTGCTCGGCCGTTATCCGCACCTCTCGATCTGGGGCCGCGAGCGCGCGGAGGACCATGCCGCCGTCGACCGCGCGCTCGCGGCCTGCGATGTCACAGACCTCGCCGATCGCTGGCTCTGGACGTTATCGGGCGGCGAGTACCAGCGCGTGCGGGTGGCGCGCGCCCTCGCGCAGGAGCCGGAGCTGCTCGTGCTCGATGAGCCCGGCATGTCACTCGACCTGAAGCACGAAATGGGGCTGTTCGAGCTGATTCGCGGCCTCGTCGACACGCAGCGCCTCGGCGTCCTGATGATCACGCACGACCTCAACCTCGCCGCCCGCTTTGCCGATTCGCTGCTGCTGCTCGAGAGCGGCCGGCCGGTGGCGTCCGGTGCCCCGGCCGACGTCCTGACGCAAGCAACGGTGCAAACCGTCTTCTCGTGGCCCGTCTCGATGCAGACGATCGATGGGCGTCCTCAGATGATCCCCCTCCGCCAACCGAAGGAATCCCACGGATGAACGTCGCGCTGCTCGTGCTCGCCCTCGCCGTGCCGCAGCAAGACACGGTCGTTCTCAAACCGCTCGTCGTGACGGCCACGCGCCTGCCCGTACCGGCGGACGTTGTGGCGTCAGCCGTGACCGTGCTGCGCGGAGCGGACCTCGTGGCTCAGGGCATTCGCACCGCGGCCGAGGCGCTGGAAACGGTCCCGGGCGCGCACATCGCCGGGACGGGCAGTTTCGGAGGGCAGACGTCGCTGTTCATACGCGGCGGCGAGAGCGATTACACCAAGATTCTGATCGACGGCGTACCGCTCAATCAGGCCGGGGGGGCGATCGACCTGGCGCACCTCACGACCGACAACGTCGATCGCATCGAGATCGTGCACGGGCCGGTGAGCGTGCTGTATGGCTCCGACGCTGTGACGGGCGTCGTGCAGGTTTTCACGCGTTCGGGCAAAGGGCCGGCGCAGATCGGCGCCGAGCTGCGCGCCGGTACCTACGGCTCGACCGACGGAGCGCTCGACATCGCGGGGGGAGGGGGCACCGCGGTGGTGGGCTACTCCGCGCGCGTCTCGCAATTCTCGAGCGACGGGCTCTATCCCTACAACAATCAGTACCGCAACACGGTCGCGAGCGGGCGCATCACCTACAAGCCTGATGCGCGCACCGATGCGAGCGTCACGTATCGCTACGGCGATGACCGCTACCACTTTCCTACGGACTTCACCGGCGCCCCGTCGGATTCCAACCAGCGCTCGGCCGAGCGTGGCCCGCTGCTCAGCCTGAGCGCGGGGCGCTTCGTGGCACAGCATCTCGAGGCTCGCGTCAACGTCGCGGTGCGCGAGGCGCGGCTGTTTTACAACGACGAGCCGGATTCGCCGGGCGAGAGCGGCACCTTCTGGAGTCGCGATTATCTGCGAAGATCAACGATCGGTGGCCTGGTGACGTGGCGTGATGAAAAGATTAGCGTGATCAGTGGCATGGAGTACGAAGATGAACGGCAGCGCGGCACGAGCGAATACAGCGATTCGTTCGGCAGCTTCCCGAACCCCCCGGTCCACGTGCAGCGCTACAACGTCGGCTATTTGACGCAGGCGCTGATCCAGTTTGGGCCGACGGCGCTCACGCTCGGCGGCCGCTGGGACGACAACTCACAGTTCGGGGGCCACGGGACCTATCGCGTAGGTCTCGTCCACAGACTGACCGACGGCACGCGCTTGAAAGTCTCGACCGGCACCGGATTCAAGGAACCCACGTTTTTCGAGAACTTCGCGCAGGGGTTCGTACGCGGCAATCCGCATCTCAAGCCGGAGCGCTCCTTTAGCTGGGAGATCGGAGCCGAGCGGGGGCCACTTGCCGTGACTTATTTCGACCAGCGGTTCCGGGACTTGATCGCGTATTCGTCGATCCGGCTGCGGCCGGACTCCGTGAACTACGCCAACGTGGGCGCGGCGCTTGCGAACGGCATCGAAGCGAAGCTTGGTGCCGACCTCACCAACAGGATCCGTATTTCGCTGAGCTACACGTTCCTGCACACGCGCGTGCAGCAAGCGGATTCGACTGATCCCGTGTTCGTCATGGGCAAGCCACTGATTCGCCGGCCCGCGCACACCGTGGCTCCGCAGCTCTTCGCGACGATCGGCCGGGCGAGCGTGACCGTCGGTGCGCTCTGGGTGGGGAAGCGAGACGACATCGGCCTGCAGCGCGTCACGATGTCTCCCTACACGCGCGTGAATCTCGCCGCCGAGTATCCGTTGGGGCATGTCACGCTGTCTGGCCGAGTCGACAACGTCTTTGACGATCACCATCAAGAGATCAATGGATATCGCCCGCTAGGTCGTGTGATCATGCTCGGCGGCCGAGTTACTGTTGCCCGCTGAGCGAATCGTGTCGTTGCTCCCGAGCGCGACGGAGATCGTGTGCGCGTTAGGGCTCGAAGACCGGCTCTTGGGGATCTCGCACAGCTGCGATTATCCGCCGAGCGTGAACGGCCTGCCGCGGCTCTCGCGACCGCGCACGAATCTCGAGGGTCTGTCGAGTGGCGAAATCGATGTCGCGATTCGCACGGCGATGCGCGATTACGGCAGCGTGTACGAAGTCGATGTCGAACGACTCACCGCGCTGAAACCAGATCTCGTGTTGACGCAGGGCATCTGCGACGTGTGCGCGGTGCCGGAGCGACAGGTCCTCGATGCAGTTGAAGGTGCTCGCGTCCTCACTCTCGATGCTCACGATCTCGCGGCGATCTTCGCAAGCATCCGCGAAGTTGGCTGCGCGACCGGCGTGAGTGAGGGTGCCGAGGAGCTCATCGCGCGTCTCGAGCGTCGCATCGCTGCGGTGTGCGAGCGCGTTGCGAGTCTGCCGCGGCCGCGGGTCTTGGCGCTTGAATGGCTCGATCCGCCCTACGTGCCGGGACATTGGGTACCGGAGCTGATCGATGCGGCGGGCGGGACGTTGTTGGCGGGCACGGCACGGAAACCGTCCTACCGCATGGAATGGTCTGAGTTGGAGAAACTCGAGCCGAATATCGTCTTGGTCATGCCATGTGGCTTCGACCTGGAGGAGACTCGTCGCGAGGCAGCACATCACGAACAGCACCTGCGCGCCCTGGGCGGCCACGTGCATCTGCTCGACGCATCATCGTACTTCAGCCGTTCGGGCCCTCGCGTGGTCGACGGCCTCGAGATGCTCGCATCGGCTATATTTGGCTCGTGAGTCTCGTTTCGACGCCTGCCATCGTCCTGCGCACTTATCGCTACAGCGAAACCTCCAAGATCGTGCGGCTGGCAACGCGCGACTACGGCGTGCAGAGCGCGATCGCCAAGGGCGTGCTCCGTCCGCGCAGCCCGTTCGGTGCGGCGCTCGAGACGCTGAGCGAGGGCGTCGCCCAGATGTATCACAAAGAGACGCGGGAGCTGCAGACGCTGGCGGCCTTCGACGTCGTGCAGCTGCGCCGCGATCTGGCGGGCGACCTGGGACGCTTTGCGGGCGCCGCCGCCCTGTCGGAGGTGATGCTCAAGATGGCGCCGCCGGCACCGCTGCCGGCCGCCTACGAAGCCTTCATACTCGGGCTCGACGCCCTCGTGAACGCCGAGCCCCGACAGGCCGACGCGGTCGCGGTCCGGTGGCTGTGGCTGCTGGTCGGCGTGCTGGGTTTCGCCCCGCAGCTCGACGCCTGCGTCCGCGACGGCAACGCGGTGTCCGGCACCGTTGCATTCAGCGTCGCCGAGGGGGGAGTCCTGTGCGCCAAGTGCGCCGGCCTCCAGCCGCCCACGAAGCTGCCGCCGCAAGCCTATCGCGATCTGGTGACCCTGAACGACGAGCAGGCGGAGCTTCCCACTCTGGACACGGCCCATGCCGCCGCCCATCGCCGCCTGATCGCGCGCTTCATCCGTCATCATCTCGATGAATCGGGACGCAATGGGAGAGAGCCGAAAGCGAGCGCCATAGACGTCTGGGAGCGTGGTGCGTGGACACCCGCCGCTTCGTAGTCGGCACCGCGGGCCACATCGATCACGGTAAGACGGCGTTGGTGAAGGCCCTCACCGGCGTCGATACCGATCGTTGGGAAGAAGAGAAGCGCCGCGGCATCACGATCGATCTCGGATTTGCTCCGCTGCCGCTTGCCGGCGGCATTCAGGCCAGCGTCGTTGACGTCCCCGGCCACGAAGCGTTCGTCAAGAACATGCTCGCGGGGGCGACCGGCATCGACGTCGCCCTGCTCATCATCGCCGCCGACGAAGGAATCATGCCGCAAACCGAGGAGCATCTCGCCATCGTCGAGCTGCTCGGCGTGCGGCGTGGCATTCCGGTCCTCACCAAGCGCGACCTCGTGGATGACGAATGGCTCGCTCTGGTCCGAACCGAGGTAGCGAAGCGCCTCTCGCGCAGTAAGGTGCGGTGGGGACTCCCGATCGCCGTGAGTGCGCTCAAGGCGGAGGGTTTGGAAGATCTGAAGAAAGCGTTGGTGGAGGTGGCCACAGATCTCGCGGATCGGCCCGCAGATGATCTGTTTCGCTTACCAATCGACCGTGTATTTGCGTTGGCCGGCGCGGGAACGGTGGTCACGGGATCCACCTGGAGTGGAACCGTTGCCGCGGGCCAGAGCGTGCGGCTGCTGCCACTCGACCGCGAAGTCCGGGTGCGTTCGATCCAGGTGCACAGCCACGATGCCGATCAAGCGGGTCCCGGCCGCCGCACCGCGCTCGCGCTGGTCGGCGTCGACAAGGACGAACTAGAGCGCGGCGACGTCGCGGTGACGGGCCCCGGATGGGCCGCCACCAGCACGCTCGACGTCGCGCTGGAGCTGCTTCCTGCCGCGCGCAAGCCGCTCGCCGTACGCACGAGGATTCGGGTGCACCTGGGCACCGCCGAGGTGCTGGGTCGAGTGGCGCAGGTGCGCGCGATCGTGCCCGGAGAAACGGGCACCGCGCGGCTGCTGCTGGAGCATCCGATCGTCGCCCGCGGGGGAGATCGCTTCGTCGTGCGGAGCTTTTCCCCCGTGACGACGATTGGGGGAGGGGTCGTGCTCGATCCCTTCCCGCCCAAACGGCCCCGCGCGTCGGAGCGGGGTCTTGCGGTCGAACAGCCGCCTGCCGAGCGGCTGGCGCGCTTCGTCGATGAGGCGGGGCTCGCCGGTTTGCGCGTCGCGGGCATCGCCGTTCGGCTTGGCATTCTCCCGGCTGACATCCCGGACACGATTACGGCGACCGGCAAAGCCGTTCTCTCTGTAGGGGAATACCTCGTCGCTCGACGGGTGATTACGGCCGAGGTCGACCGCCTTGCGGGTGTGGTCGCCGTGCATCACCAGCAACATCCGCTCGATCCTGGACTCCCGCTTGGGGCGCTGCGAGCCACCGTCAACGCGCCTCCAGCCGTCCTCGACTTGCTCGTGGAGCACGGCGTCAAGAAGCAGGCATGGGAGTTGGCCGAGGGAGGGGCAGTCGTTCGCACTCCTGGATGGAGGACTCAGGTTGGGGATGCGGGCGGACGGCTGGCACAGCGCCTGGCAGCGGCGCGCTGGCAGTTGCCCACGGTCTCCGAATTGCAACGCGAGTTCTCCGACCCGTCGGTGCCGGCGTTGCTCGCGCATCTGGCGCGTGAGGGGTCGGTCGAACGCGTCGATCAGGAGCGCTATGCACAGAAACAGGCGCTGGAGGAGTTCCGTCGGGCCGTCGAGGACACGCTGCGGGAGCTGGGCGCCGCCACACCCGCACAATTCCGGGACCGCCTCGGCCTGACGCGCAAGTACTTGATACCGCTATTGGAGTGGGCGGACCGCCGCGGCATCACCAGCCGTAAGGGAGATACCCGGGTTCTCCGTGCTTGACAGGATGGACCGGCACTTCCTACGTTTTCTTAGCCTTTCAGTCACCTTCGCGCCCTGTACCAACAAGGAGAGCTGTCTAAAGCAACTTTTCCGTTCGCAGAGGAGTCGGTGAGATGAAGCTGTACGCTTGGGCAGTGCTGGTAGGGGGGCTCGGCGGGGGGCTTCTGGCGGGAGATGGACTGGGGCAAGCGACCCCTCCACCGCCGGTCGAGCTCAAGCAGAACTATCCGAACCCGTTCAATCCGGCGACCACGATCCCGTTCACGCTGAACGGCGATCTGTTTGCCAATGGTCACCGGCCGAAGGTCTCGCTCAAGATTTACAACGTGCTGGCGCAGCTGGTCGCAGTGCCAATTCTTCAGGGCACGGGTGAAGCGCTCACGGATCTCGAGCTCACCTGCGGGACCGCAGGCCCGTCGCCGTGCGCGTTCAGCGCGTACTGGGACGGGAACGTCCTCAACACGGGTGCGCCAGCCGCGTCCGGCGTTTACATCTATCAGCTGATCGTCGATGGAAAGCGATTTACGAAGAAGATGATCGTAATGAAATAGACGGTAAGGGACGGTAGGTAAGACGACGGTAAGGGACGGTAAGGGTTAACCTCACCGTCCCTCCTCATTTCATGTACCGTCTTTTACCGTCCCTTACCGTCCCTTACCGTCCCTTACCGTCCAGTCTGTCATTTCGACATCTTTTTTGGGCACAACCGTTGCTTGAGGGGCGAGCATGATTCAACCTGATAGACTTACCGTTAAAGCCGCCGAGGCCCTCCAACAGGCAGCCGCGCTCGCGCGTTCCAAGGGCAATCCGGTAGTCAACGACGCGCATCTGTTTTACGCCCTGCTCCAGCAGGACGAGGGCATCGTCGTACCACTGCTCCAAAAGGCCGGCCTCAACGTCACGCAGCTCCAGGCCGAGACCGAGCGGGAGATCGAGCGCTTTCCCAAACAGTCGGGTGGGGGAGCTGAACCGACGCTGTCGCGCGAGCTGTCGCGGGTGCTGGATCGCGCCGACGAAGATGCCAAATCGCTGGGCGACGCGTACGTCTCGACCGAGCATCTGCTGCTCGCGCTCGCCGAGGAGAAGAACACGACGGCGCGCCAGCTGCTGTCGGCGGCCGGCGTCAGCCGCAAGGATCTGCTGGCGGCGCTCGAGGGTGTGCGCGGCGCCCATCGGGTCACGGATCAGGAGCCGGAGAACAAGTATCAATCGCTGCAGCGGTTCACGCGCGATCTCACCGACGTCGCGCGCAAAGGCAAGCTCGATCCGGTCATCGGCCGCGACGAAGAGATCCGCCGCGTGATGCAAGTGCTGTCGCGCCGCACCAAGAATAACCCCGTCCTGATCGGCGAGCCGGGCGTCGGCAAGACCGCGATCGTCGAAGGCCTGGCGCAGCGCATCATCAACGGCGACGTGCCGGACTCCCTCAAGAACAAGCATCTGATCGCGCTCGACATCGGCGCGCTGGTCGCCGGGACCAAGTATCGCGGCGAGTTCGAGGAGCGGCTCAAGTCCGTTCTCAAGGAGATCACGGCGACCGAAGGGCGCTACATCGTTTTTATCGACGAGCTGCACACTCTGGTGGGAGCCGGTGGGGCAGAGGGCGCGGTGGATGCATCGAACATGCTCAAGCCGGCGCTGGCGCGCGGCGAGCTGCACGTCGTCGGCGCGACAACGCTGGACGAATATCGCAAGCACATCGAGAAGGACGCGGCGCTGGAGCGGCGCTTCCAGCCGGTGTACGTGGGCGAGCCGTCCGTCGAGGACACGATCGCGATTCTGCGCGGGCTCAAGGAGAAGTACGAAGTCCATCACGGCATTCGCATCACCGACAACGCGCTCGTCTCTGCCGCCACGCTGTCGCAGCGCTACATCACCGACCGGTTCCTGCCCGACAAGGCGATCGACCTGATCGATGAGGCGGCGGCGCGGCTGCGCATCGCGATCGATTCGCTGCCGCAGGAGATCGACGAAGTCGAGCGCAAGATCGTGCAGCTCGAGATCGAGCTGGCGGCGCTCGCCAAGGAGAAGGACAAGGCGTCCAAGGAGCGCCGGGCGAAGATCGAGCAGGAAGTCGCCGGGCTGCGCGAGCAGTCCAACGCGATGAAGGCGCAGTGGCAGGCGGAGAAGGACGCGATCCAGAAGATCCAGGCGAAGAAGGCCGAGCTGGAGAAGCTGCGGACGGAGGCGGAGCAGGCGACGCGCCGCGGCGATCTCCAGAAGGCGGCCGAGATCAGCTATGGAAAGCTGCCGCAGATCGAGAAGGAGATTCAGGGCCTTGAGAAGCGGCTCGCCGAGATCCAGAAGAAAGGGAAGTACCTGAAGGAAGAGGTGGACGCCGAGGACATCGCCGAGATCGT
>DASPXD010000165.1:0-1560 GCA_035637435.1 Gemmatimonadales bacterium | reverse complement strand
CTTCGCCCAGCGAATCGATCACGCCGGTCGACTCGTGGCCCATCACCACCGGATACTTGACTCCCGGGTGCTCCCCTACGTAGATCGAAAGGTCGGTGTGGCAGACCGCCGTCGCGGCGGTGCGTACGACGACTTCGCCGGGCCCGGCGACGGGTTTCGAGCGGTCGACGAGGTCGAGCTTCCGCGGCGCATGAAGCACCGCCGTCCGCATCCCGTTTCCGCTCACCTGGCGTCTCTTATGCGACGCTGCACGGGCTTCAACGGCCGGCGAGAGTGGAGTAACCCGGCATCGGATCCACCACGGTGATTTGCTCGACCGGGAAATTGGAGATGATCTCGATTCCGTCCTTGTGCACGATCAGCATCTCCTCGATGCGCACGCCCCACTCGAACTTCTTGCCGTGCTGGGTCTCAAGCGCGAACACCATACCTTCCTTGATCTCGATCGGGTGATCGAGCGACCAGATGCGCGAAATGACAGGCTGGTCGTATTGCGCGAGCCCGAGGCCGTGGCCCCAGAGGTTCGCCGCGGCCTGATCCTCCTCCGCGTAGCCCCAGGCTTCCTTCGCCGAGGGCCATTTCGAGGCGATCTCCCGCGTGGTCGTGCCGACCTTCACCGCCTTGATCGAGTCGTACAGCCACTTGAGCGCGGTCGCGTAGATGTCTTTTTGCTCGCTGGTCGGCTCTTTCCCAGCGCAGTAGGTGCGGTAGTAGCAGGACTTGTAGCCGTTCCAGGTCAATGCGGCGAGATCCATGAACACGATGTCGCCGGGCTTGACGATGCGGTCGGAGAAGTTGCGCCAGTTCGGCCAGGTGTTCGGGCCCGAGGACACGATCACGTCCTCGACGTCCTCCATCCCGGGGACGGAGTACAGGTACTGCATGATATGCGCGGTCAGCTGGTTCTCGGTGCGCCCGGGCTGCAGGAATTTCATGAACTCCCAGTGCGCGGCGTCGCCGATCGCGCCCACCATGCGCAGCGCCTCCTGCTCGTCCTCGTTCTTGATCGCGCGCGCCTCCATCATCGGCGTCATGCCGTCGGTCCATTCGATTCTCTCCTCGCCGAAGACCTTGAGCATGTTGATGTCGATGAAGTCGACCCCCAGCTTCATGCCGGCGACGTTCGCCTTTTTCATCTCCTGCTTGATCGCGTTGGTGAACTTCTTCACCTGGGCGAGCGAGGCGGGCCCGGCCGCGCCCTTGATCCAGGCGTAGGACCAGCGCACGTGGTCCTTCGGGATCCACGGCGAATGGCGCTCGATCTGCATGCCGATGTCGCCCTGCTCGAACAGCACCGGGGCGTCGTCGCCGCAGAGCATGGCGTAGCGCAGCCCGGGCTTCAGGCGGTTCCAGCCCGGCGTGAGCGTGCTGGTGACGTAGCGCACGTTCTCGTCGTACATGAGCAGCATCGCGCCCAGGCCTGCCGCCTTCATGCGCGCGCGCGCGCGCTCCAGGCGGTACTTGCGCAGCCGGTCCCAGTTGATGCGCTGCTGCCAGTCCAGCCCCACCATCCCTGCGTTTGCCATTCGCTCGTCTCCAGTTGTGCGTACGTCGGAAAGG
>DASPXD010000164.1:0-3217 GCA_035637435.1 Gemmatimonadales bacterium | reverse complement strand
TGGACAAAGGCGTTGTCGAACGCCGCTTCGGTCTTGTGACACGAGTAGCAAGCGAGGGAGCCGGGCTGCTTGGCGCCGCTCGAAGCCGTATCGCCGAAGCCGTAGAATCCCCACCCCGTTGAATCGACGTCCGCCTTCTTGAGGTGCACCTCCATCCCCGGGATCCGCTCGCCCTCGTAGAACCCGGCGCGCGCCGGATTCGACTTGCGCGACGATTCGAAGAAGGACAGCACGAGCATCGCGCCCTCGGGAAACGCGCCGTGCTCCATTACGTAGCGATAAGCCCACGGCTGGAGATAGACATTGTGAAACATCCCGGGAGAGGCGCCCGCCACCGCGGGGGTCGCCGGCTTCGCGTACGACAGGCCTGTAGACGCGCCGACCATCACCCACGTTTCCCACCCCTTGGGGCGGATCAAGCGGCCCTCGGGGGTGAACCGCGCGACTTGATCGGCGGGTGGTTTCGCGCTTTGGAATGCCAGGACACCCACCGCCGCGAGCGCAACGATCGATATCGCCGCAAGAGTGCGTTTCATTTCTCGCTCCTTTCCATGAGTCCTCACCCCCTGACCCCCTCTCCTTTCCGGAGAGGGGGACCGCTGACGGCGTGAGGGGATTATCGGTGGCGGACTCCGGAGCGAAATCGCCGTTGCAGCGAGCTGCTGTCCGGATGCAGCGAACCGCGGAAAACGGCGGGGGGGGCGGGGCGGGAAGCGTTAGTTTCCGGCCCATGGGTACGCTCGCACGGCGGCGGACCTGGCGCGCCCTCGCCGGGGCGATGGGGATCATCGCGCTGTTCGGCGCGATGGCGACCGCGCGCCACCACGCGGAGATGCTCCAGAATTCGCCGGGCGGCGAGTATCTCACGTGGCGGCACGCGCTCCTGCAGGAAGCGCCGGCCTACCTGTTCTGGGCGCTGGCGATTCCGATCGTCTATCTGTTCGTCGCCTGGCTCGCGCGGCGGGGCTGGAGCTGGCCGGTGATGCTGCTCGCGCACGCCGGCTTCGCGACCCTGGTGCTGCTCGTGTCGACGACCCCTCACGCCATCGTGTTCGGGATGATGCCGCTGGGAATGATCCTGGACTCGATGCTCACGGCCCAGCTCTTCGCCTATCTCGCCATCCTCGGTGGCGCACTCGCGCTGTACTACTCGCAGGCATCCGTGGACCGCGAGGTCCGAGCGCGCGAGCTCGAGACCGAGCTCGCCGAGGCGCGGCTGCTTGCGCTCAGGTCGCAGCTCAAGCCGCATTTCATGTTCAACGCGCTGAACAGCGTCGCGATGCTGGTGCGCGGCGGCCGCGGCCCCGAAGCGGTAGACACGATCGCGCGCGTGTCGGAGCTCTTGCGCGACGGGTTGAACGACGACGACCGCGCCGAGGTGCCGCTCGAAGAAGAGGTGGTACTGGCGCGGCGCTATCTCGCGGTCGAAGAGGTGCGGTTCGCCGACCGGCTCGATGTCCGCGTGGAGCTGACCGACGCGGCGCGCGCGGTGCCGGTGCCGCGGCTGATCCTCCAGCCCCTCGTCGAGAACGCGGTGCGGCACGGCATCGGGGCGCGCGCTGCGGCGGGCCGCATCGACATCAGCGCGCGGACAACCGAAGGCGAGTTGATCGTCATGGTGCGCGACGATGGCCCGGGGCCGCGCCTCACCCCCTGGCCCCCTCTCCCTGCGGGAGAGGGGGAACCCCACGTCAGCAATGGCGTCGGCCTGCGGAACACGCGCGAGCGCCTCGCGACGACATATGGTGATGCCGCACGGATAACGCTCGAGCATGCGCCGGGGGGCGGCGCGATCGCGACGCTGGTTATCCCGTTATGAACCGCCTGCGCGTCCTGATCGTGGACGACGAACCCCTCGCGCGCAGCGGGCTGCGCCAGCTCCTCGCCAAGGATGCCGAGCTCGAGTGTGTCGGCGCCTGTGCTGATGGGCAGGCGGCGGTCGAAGCCATCGAGTCGCTCAAACCGGACCTCGTGCTGCTCGATGTACAGATGCCCGAGATCGACGGCTTTGGCGTGATCCGGGCCGTCGGCCCGGACCGGATGCCGGCCGTCATCTTCGTCACGGCGTTCGAGGCGTTCGCGCTCGATGCGTTTCGCGTGCACGCACTCGACTATCTCGTCAAGCCGTTCACGGACGACTCGCTCGCCGCGGCGTTGGAGCGTGCGAAGCGTCTGGTGCGTAACGGCCAGCTCCACGACCTGGCTGAGCGTTTCGCGGACCTCGTGGGGTCTGTGCCGCGCGCCGGATCGTACCTGTCTCGACTAACTGTGCGCGTCGCGCAGCGCGTGCAGGTCATCCGCGTCGCGGATATCGACTGGATCGAAGCCGCGGACTACTGCGCCAGGCTCCATGTCGGCGCGAGCCTCCACGTGGTGCGGGTGTCGCTCGACGCGCTCGAGCGCCTGCTCGATCCGACAAGTTTCGTGCGCGTGCATCGCTCGGCGATCATCAATATCGACGGGCTGCGGGAAATCGTGGCCGATTCGAGCGGCGATGGGATCGTGGTGCTGACCGACGGGACGAAGGTGCGGATGGCACGGAGCCGACGGGCGGGACTCGATCGCGTGTTGGGGAAAGCTCTATGAGCTGCTGTGACGCTCCGCGTGGGCATGCCAATTCGATTTAGATGCCGAAGATGACGCGGTCGAGCGCGTACTTCCCGCCGCCGAGGATCGCGAGCACCAGCGCGCCGACCAGCAGCATGAACTCGAATTCCCACCCGGGCGCGTTCGCTTCCTTGAACTTGCGATGGACCTTGGTGGTGAGGAACGTGATCGCGCCGAGCATCACGATGACGAGACCGAGGCCGGCGAGCTGGGTGAGGAAGCCGAAGATCAGCCCCAGCGCGCCGGCGGGTTCGGCGATCGAGAGGATGCGGAGGTTCCGCAGCATGCCGGCGGGCATTTGCGCGGACGGTTGGGCGCTCCACAGGCCCTTCTTTGGCAAGCCGTGGAAGAGAAAGACGGTGCCGAGGGCGAGGCGGAGGATGAGGAGGGCGAGGTCAGAGAATTGGTGGAGCGAGGTGAAAAAGCCCATGGGATGGCTCCTTACCGCAATCGCGGGCAGCATTCTGTTGGCGGCGCTACTTGTTCGTGCTTATCAGCGTCCTGTGAACTGCGCGAAGGTTACAACATTCCCCGCCGGCTCATGCACGATCAATTCGTCCGCTCCATAGAAAGTCTTGCGGCGTGGAACAACCGGCGTGATGCCGTTGAG
>DASPXD010000163.1:0-7585 GCA_035637435.1 Gemmatimonadales bacterium | reverse complement strand
CATTGTGCTGACGCAGGACTCGGGTGGTACGGAAGTGCCAGTCTTCGGCCGCGCCAAGCTGGGCCCGACGATCTTTCCTGCGGCGTTACGATTTCCGAGCTACGGCGGGTTTGCCGCCGCTTCGGTGCAGCAGCTCTTTGGGATCGCCGAGTTACAGCGGGCGCTCCACTACCAGACGGACACGTTTGCCAGTCTGTATTTGCAGAACAACGGCAACGGCACATTCACCGCGGTACCGCTCCCCAACCTAGCGCAGATCTCACCGATTCGCGGCATCGTGGTGCACGATGTCGACGGCGAGGGTCATCTCGATGCGATCGTCGCCGGGAACTTGTTCGCTACCGAGCCGAACACGACGCCCGCGGACGCCGGCAACGGCGTTTGGCTGAAGGGCGACGGCCGGGGTCATTTCACAGCGATCGCGCCGCTCGAGAGTGGGTTCCTGGCGCCGCACGATGTGGCGGGACTCGCGCTCGTGAAAACGCCTGCAGGGAGCGCCGTGCTCGTCGCGAACACGGCTGACTCCCTGCAGGCGTTTACGCTTCGAAGACGTTAGCTACCGGCTTACCAGCCCGTATTCTGTACTAGCCGGTCTTGCCCGCCGACGCGACTCAGTTCGATCTGATCCTGAGGGATCGGATAGAGTGCGTATTTCGGCAACGTGAATATGTTCGCTGCCTGGGCGAGATACGGGATCCGCGACCGTTCGACGCTGATGTAGTTCGTAATCGTCGAATCAGCACCACCCCAGCGCCGCAGGTCGAAGAACCGCTGGCCCTCCATTGCCAGCTCGAGACGGCGCTCGTAGCGAACGGCCAGATCTGCCTGGGCGATGGTGGTAAACGGCGTGGTGTATAGGCCGATCTTGTAGACCGCCCAGGGCGTCGCCAGCGTATCCAGGGTCGGGGTGACGGCCACCATCGGGAGCGCCATGGGCTGGATGGCGGCGTTCGTGGCACATGTGGGCCACACCGCTTTGACCAACGAATCAGTGGGTGCCCCGCAGCCCTGCGCCACCTTGCCGGCCCGCGCGCGGACGAGATTGATGAGCACCCGCGCGCTGTCCAGCACGCCGGTCGTCGCGTGGACATGCGCCTCGGCGTTCAGCAGCAAGAGGTCGGCGAAGCGGAAGAGGTGAATGTTCACATCGTTCGTCTGCGTCGCCTGCCACCCGACGTTATTCTCGGCGTTCGCTGCCTGCTCATGGACGTTCTTCTTCGGACTGTACGGGCCGCTGTACGTGGCATCGCGGATCCACGACCGGTTGTGCAGCGTCCAGTCCTTATACGGCACTTTATCCCGACCAACCGTCCAGTCGAGCCGCGGATCCACCGCCGCCAGCTGGCCACCCGAGAAATTCGTGTCGCTCAACGCCGCCGTCGTGTTCCAGCTGGTGTTCGAGAGCGCCACCGGCAGGCCCACCGCATCCACCGCGAAGAAGTTCACCAGTTGCTGCGAGGGTTGGTGGAAGCCGCAGCACCCGAAGTGACTGCCGGAGTGCGGGAAGTTCAGCCGCTCGCCCCAGTTCGAGTTCCAGCCGCTGGGTTCGCCGTCGCGCACCGAGGCCTGGAACGCGAGGATCGTCTCTTTTCCGTCTTTGTAGGCCTGGAATCCGGTCCAGACGTGATCGAAGCTCGTTTCCAAGTCGTAGACGTTCGCCTGGCGCACGGCCCGGAACGTCGCGACGGCCGAGTCCCACAGCGCCGCGGTCAGGGCCGCGCCATAGACCTGCACGCGTCCCTTGTAGGCCATGGCGGCCCACTTCGTCAAGCGTCCCTTGTCGCCGTTGCGCGGCGTCGCCGGGAGCAGGGTGATGGCCTGATTGAGGTCGGCGATGATGTTGTTAATGATCTGCGCGAGCGGCAGATCGTTCGCCTTGCGGTAGCCACCCTCACTGACGGGGGTTGAGTCGGCTTCCGTGTAGTACGGAATGTGACCCCACATCCGGTAGGCTTCGAAGTGGTAGTGCGCCCGCAGGAACAGCGCCTCACCCCGGATGCCGTTTTGGTCGGCGACGGAAATTTCGGTGGGTTTCGCCGCCACGACGAGATTCAGCAGGCGGATCGTCGCATTCGCGCGGTACACGCCTTCGTAGACCTGTGACCATTTCTGGTTCAGGTAGCCCTCGGCCTCGCCCACGTTCCAGGCGTAGATCTCGATGTCGTTGATGGGCTGTTGGTCGCCGGCGTTGGAGCCCTTGTGGGCGTCGCCGCTGGGGATGCTGCCCCAGACCCAGTTGCTCGCCGCACACCCCCACGAACCGGCGGAGCTGCTACTGCAGTCGAGCGAGCGGTAGGCGGCGATCAGCGAGCCTTCGACCCCGGCTTTCGTCTCCAGCGACGTCTGGTCGACGACCCCTTGCGTCGGCTGGTCCAGGAAGTTGTTGCAGGCGTACGCGACGCCGGCTGCCACCAGCGCTCCGGCGATCCCGTACCGCAGTCGATTCCATTTTTTCATAGTCATCGTCGGTCCGTCCCCTGAATAAAGACGAGTCGTTGGCACGTGGTCGCTAGAACGTGGTCGTGATCCCGATTGTGATCGTGCGATTCGTGGGGTAGGACCCCTCGTCCACCCCGCGGAACTGATCGCGGATGTCGCCGGCCGCGCCGAACGTACTCCAGGTCGGCAGCGCGGGATCGAGCCCCGAGTACCCCGTGATCGTGAGCAGATTCTCGGCCTGCAGATACACGCGCGCGGCCGGAATCCAGCGCACGATCGCCGGCGGCAGGTTGTAGCTGACCTGCAGCGTCCGGAGCCGCACGTACGACCCGTCCTCGACCCAGAAGCTCGAGAACTGGCGGCTGAACGACGCATCGTTCACGTCCACTCTGGGGTACTTGGCGTCCGGATTCGTCACCACGCCCGGACAGGGGTAGCTGTTGCCTGCGCCAGGCGCGCACGGACCACTGAGCACCACCGAATTAGCGAGGAGGTCCGACCGCACGTTGGTATCGAAGTAGCGGAACACATACCAGTACCGCTGCGCATTGAAGATCTTGTTGCCGAACGTGCCGAACACCGTGGCACTGACTTCCCACGCGCCGCGCCGCACCGCGAGATCGAGACCGCCCGTGAAGTCGGGATGCGGGCTGCCGATGATGGTGCGGTCGGCACCGCTGATGGTGCCGTCGCCGTTCAGATCCTTGAACTTGATCCGGCCGGGGCGCGCCCCGTCGGCCCAGAACGGCGCCGCGTCCGCGGAGTCACGGTAGTACCCCTCCGCGACCAGACCGTAAAACGCGCCGATCGGCTGGCCGACCATGTTGATCACCGGGTTCTGCTCGCGCAGCGAGATCGGCCCCGTGAAGGACTGCGTCCCCAGGTTGTCGATCTGGAGGATCTTGTTCTTATAGTGGCTGCCGTTGAACGTGACGCTCCACATCGTCCCCGTCCCGATCGTGTTGTGATAGCCGATCGAGAAGTCGATGCCGGTGTTGCGCATCTTCCCGATGTTGATGATCGGCGGTGACGCGGAGCTGGCGGTCGCGGGCGTCCGCGGATCGAACAACAGGTTGTTGGTGTTGCGGCGATACCAGTCGGCGCTGAACGTCCCGCGGCCTTCCAGGAACTCGAGGTCCAGCCCGACGTTCGCCGAGCGCTGCTCTTCCCACTTCAGCTTCGTATTCCCGATGGCGGTCTGCTTGAAGCCCGCCCGGATGCTCGTGCTCGTGCCGCCGATGTCGTAGAACGTGTCGCCGCGATCGCCACCGAACTGGCTGACGATGCGTCCCGATGGAATCTGCTGGTTCCCCGTCACACCCCATCCGAACCGCAACATCGCGTTCGAGAAGGTCCCCTTCGGGAAGAACGATTCCCGGCTCAGCCGCCAACCCGCGCCGACTGCCGGGAACGTGCCCCAGCGATCGTCGGGCCCGAACCGCGACGAACCATCACGCCGCGCCGTAAAACTGAGATAGTAGCGTTCGCCGTAGTTGTAGTCGGCCTTGCCGAAGAGCGATAGCAGGGCGGAGCGCCCGCCGCTGCTGGTGACGTTCTTGGTCGTCGGATCGCACAACGCATCCTGGATGTAGCGCGAATCGACGGTGGTGTTGAGCAGCTTCGCGCAGCTGCCGGCCTCGAAGCGGTTCGTGTTCTTGCTGGCTTCCTGCCCGAGCAGCACCGCCAGGCTGTGCTGGCTCATCGTCCGCGTCCAGTTGAGCGTGTTGCTCCACGTCCACTCGGTGAACAGGGAGTAGTTCTCGTTGATCCCGTTCACATCGGTGACTTCCGAGTTTTCCGGCGTGGTGGCGTTGTACCCGTGATAGGAGCCCTGGCCCACGTTAAATCCCAACCGGGTTCTCAGCGACAGGGCGTGGCTGGCATCATACCCCGCGAAGACGTTTCCGAAGATCCGGTCGTTCGTGCTGATGTTGTCCTTGCCGGACACCGCGATCTTGAGCGGGTTGGTCAGGTTGCTCAGCCCCACCGCCTTGCCGGAAGCGAAGTACCCGGCGACGTCGTAGATCGGCACCACGGGCTGCTGCATGATGTTCTTGCCGATGATGTTGTCTTCCCCGATGGCGTCGTCATCGAGCCCGCCGTAGTGCCGCTCGCGCGACACGGAGACGTTTTGGCCGACCTGCGTCCGCCCCACGTTGAACGTGGTGTTGACCCGCACGCCGCCGCGCTGCAGGCGGTTGAACGCCGCGGTGCCTTCCTGATCGAGGAAGTTGAACGAGACGTGGTAGGCGTTGTCGTCGCCGCCACCCGAGACCGCCAGGTTCGCGTCGCGGAACTGGCCGGAGCCGAAGAGCGACTTCCACCAGTTCGTCCCGGCGCTGCCCGGCATGATCAGGTTATCCGGATAGCGATAGGTACTGACGTCCACGTTCGTGCACACCGCGTTCGCGCCGGCCGGTCCGCAGTTGTTGGGCCAGATGTAGGGAGGAACGCTCGGGTTGTTCCCGAGGGAGTCGTTGCCGTAGATGTTCCTCGGAACGCCAAGCCCGGCGTTCCGGTACGCCGTCTTGACGACCTGGAAGTAGTTCAGCGCGTTCGTCTCGAGAATGTCGTCCATGCCGCGGTAGGGCGTGGCCACGCCGGTTCTGACGTCCAACGTGACAGACCGCTGTCCGGGCCGGCCCTTCTTGGTCTCGATGATGACGACGCCGTTGCTCGCGCGCGAGCCGTAGATCGACGCCGCCGAGGCATCCTTCAGGACCTGGATGGACCCGATTTCGTTCGGGTTGAGCCAGTTGAGGTAGGTGTCCTGGACCGGCGTGCCGTCCACGATGTACAGCGGATCGTTGTTCTGGAACGAGCTGACGCCACGGATGCGCACCGTGGTGCGCGAGCCGGGCGAGCCGCTGTTCTCGACGGTCACGCCGGGGACGCGGCCATCGAGGCGCTGCAGCACGCTGGTCGACGTCTGCTGCTGCGCGGCCTCGACGTTCACGCTGGCCACGGCACCGGTGATGCTACGACGCTCCTGGGTCGTGTAGCCCGTCACGATGACCGGGTCCAGCACCGCGATGGCTGACTCGATCGAGACATCGATCGCGTTCCGCCCGCCGATCGTGCGCGCCGCGCCCTTGTAGCCGATCAGCGCGAACAGCAGCACGCCGTCGTTGGGCGCCGCGATGGTGTAGCGGCCGTTTGCATCGGTGGTGGTAGTGGTAGTCGTCCCACGCACCTGCACCGTGACGCCAGGGAGGCGCTCGCCGGTGGATGAGGTGACGGTGCCGGAGACTTGCGTCCCCTGCGCCAGGGCCGTGCCGCAGAGCGTCGCTGCGAACACCACGCCCATGCCCAATGTCGCGAACGCACGAATGATTTTCTTTTCCATGAAGCCCTCCGCCTCCTTCATTCCACGGGTCTCCGCATGGACTGCAAACCTTCCCGGGCAATCACGTCTCGATATGTCAGCAGCGCGACGTTGCGCGCCTTGAGGGCCGCGCTGAATCGCGCCGACGTCAACGCCGTCAGCTCACCCTGACGGTTCTTGCTCATGTCGGCGAGCGGTTGGGTGTTCATGTCGAGCAACGCGCCCAGCTCCGCATCGTCGATCCCGACGTGTGTCACCACGGCGCTCAAGCCCGGCTTCAACCGGTTGACGTACGCGACCAGGCTGTCAGCCTTCCGCTCCGGCGCCGCGAAATACTGCGGCGCGTCCATCGCCTCCGCGAAGTAGCCCGACATCCCTAGCCCGTATTCCTTCGCGAGCCGCTCCGTCACCTCGCGGAATTCCGGATACCGCGTGGCGGTGCCCATGTGAAAATCGACATAGTCGATCTTCACGCCGGAGCGCAGCGCGCGGTCGATCTGGGCCCGCAACTCTTTTTCGACTTCGGCGACGTTGGGATTGTGCTGATGCAACGCTTCGGAGGAGGGAAAGAAAAAGCCGTTCTCATCGACCAACGATGGAACGGCGGCACTACCTGCGACGGGACCCCAGCGATAATTCTTCCACTCCGAGTTCAACGCGAGATGGATGCCGACCGCGACGTTGGGATGCTGCTTCAGAATCGCCACAGCTTCCTGGTACCACGGGCACACGAACAACACCGACACCGAGACCGGCATGCCGGTCGCGACGAGCTTCTGCATCGCCATGTTCACGCTGTGACTCATGCCGATGTCGTCGGTGCGGATGATCAACGAAACTGCGGAAGTGGGAGGCATGGCGGTTTGGGCAGACACGAGCGTCGACGTGCTGGTAAACGTCACCCAGCCGGCGATAACGATCGCTCGTGGTACACGCATAGACGGCAGCCCCCGTTGTCGAAACGGTCTCGATCGTGTAACGAATGCCTAACTTGTCCACATCGAGGGGAACGACAAGACCCCCACTCCGGGTCACCTGATCAGCCTACAACGGGCGGCGTCGCGACTCCTGACGATTCCGGGTTCCGCCGTTGCCGGCGCGTTTGAGTGGGGGCAGGGCGCGAAACTCGGCGAAGACACGCACGAGCAGCTCCTCGCGACTCTGCACGCGTAGCTTGCGATAGATGCGCCACAGATAGGTGTGTACGGTGTGCGGCGACAGGCCGAGGCGTTCGGCGGCGTCCTTCTCCGAATTGCCGTCGAAGACGGCGCGCACGATGCCGCATTCGCGGGGCGACAGACCGAGACAGGCGGCGAGCGAGCGCCATTCGCCGGGAACGAACACCGCGTGGCCCGTGCCGTTCAGGACGGTCTCTCTCATGGCGTCCCAATATGCTGCGGGCTCCGTTCCCACCGCCAGACCGGCCCATCCTCGGGGTCGATGATCTCACCGATATGCACGAAACCGCATTTCCTCAGCACGCGGGTCGACGCGTTGGCCTCGGGCCGCGTGTGCGCGCGGATCAGCTGCACGCGGGGATCGTTCGCGGCAAAGTGAATCAGCGCGAGCGCAGCTTCGGTAGCGTATCCTCGACCCTCGCGAGACGGCACGATGCCATAGGCGATCTCCACTATGCCCGCCGTGTCGGGAGCGCCTTTGAACCCGGCACCGCCGACGATTTTGCCGGTGCTCTTCTCGACCACCCAAAAGCCGAAGCGCCAGGGATCGGGGCCCTGCGCTTGTCCCGCCGCCTCGCGCAGCGCCGCGAGCCAGTGCGGAGACACGTCTCCAGACATATAAGACCCCCGCAGGCCAGGCGCG
>DASPXD010000162.1:0-12929 GCA_035637435.1 Gemmatimonadales bacterium | reverse complement strand
GAGGCCGTACTGTTGGGCAGCGGCGTAGTCATCCGCGCCGAACGCGGGGGCCATATGGACGAGCCCCGTGCCCTCGTCGGCCGTGACGAACGCGCCCGCCACCACGACCGCCCGCTGGCCGCGGCGATCCGCGGGGAGCGGCACCTCGTCGAGCGGCCGGAGGTATTTCCGGCCGACCAGATCGCGGCCGGGATACGTCGCCACGCGGGACGCGGTGGCGAGCGGCTTGCCGTGCACGTGCACGTCGCCGGCGCGCTGCTCGGCGGCGATGTAGCGCACGCCGTCCAGCTCCCATTCGCCGTATGCGATGTCGGGATGCACCGCGACCGCGACGTTGGCGAGCAGCGTCCAGGGGGTCGTCGTCCACACGACGAGCTGGCGCGCGGTATCGCTCGCCAGCGGGAAGGTGACGTAGACCGAGTTGGTCTGGACGGTCTCGTAGCCTTGCGCCACCTCGTGCGACGACAGCGCTGTGCCGCAGCGCGGGCAATACGGCAGCACCTTGTGGCCGCGGTACAGCAGCGCCTTTTCGTGCAACCGCTTGAGCAGCCACCAGACCGTCTCGATGTACGGGTTGCTGTAGGTGACGTACGGATGCTCGTAGTCGAGCCAGTATCCGATCCGGTCCGACAGCGATTCCCAATCGGTCTTGTACTTGAACACGCTGTCGCGGCACAGCTTATTGAAGCGCTCGATGCCGTACGCTTCGATCTGCCGCTTGCCGCTGATGTTGAGCGCTTTCTCCACCTCGATCTCGACGGGCAGGCCGTGCGTATCCCAGCCGGCGATGCGCGTCACGCCCTGCCCCAGCATCGTGTGGTAGCGGCAGATCAGGTCCTTGAGCGTGCGCGAAAAGACGTGATGGATCCCCGGCCGCCCGTTGGCCGTCGGCGGGCCCTCATAGAAGATGAACGGCGGCCCGTAGCGGGTGGCATCGCTGACGCGCGTGAACAGGCGCTCGTGCTTCCACGTCGCGAGCAGCTGCTTCTCGAGCGCGTCGATCGACTGATTGGGGTCGGACGGCGGATACGGCATCAGCTAGAGGCGCTCCAAGACGCCGCGCACGACCGTGGCGAGCCGCGGCTCGGCGGCGCGCGCGACGGCAATGATCTGCTCGACCGATGTCGGCTCGAGCGCGTCGGGCAGACAGGTGTCGGTGATGATCGAGAGACCGAGCACCCGCATCCCCTGATGCACGGCCGTGATGACTTCGGGCACGGTGCTCATGCCCACGAGATCGGCGCCCAGCGCCCGCAGCATGCGGTACTCGGCGCGCGTCTCCAGGTTCGGGCCCGGCACCGCGACGTAGACACCTTCCCGCAACACGATCTTGTGGTCCACGGCGACCTGGTGCGCGAGCTTGCGCAGCGCGGGGTCGTACGCGGATGACATGTCGGGAAAGCGCGGGCCTTCCGCATCGAGGTTCGGCCCGGCCAGCGGATTATCGCCGAGCAGGTTGATGTGATCGGAGAGCAGCACGAGGTCGCCCGTCGACCACAGCGGATGCATGCCGCCCGACACGTTGGAGACGATCAGCGTCTTCGCACCGAGGGCGCGCAGCACGCGCACCGGAAACGCGACCTGCTGCAGCGTGTACCCCTCGTAGCGATGGAAGCGGCCCTGCATCATCGCGACGCGGTGCCCTCCCAGGGTGCCGAGCAACAGACGGCCGGCGTGGGTCTCGACCGTGGGACGCGGGAATCCGGGGATGTCGGCGTACGGGATCGTGGCCTCGGCCTTCATGTCGTCGGCCAATGCCCCGAGCCCCGTTCCGAGAATCACCGCGACCTCCGGAACGACCGCGGCCCGCGCCTGCACGGCGCGGACCGCATCGGCGACCGATGTCACCCGCGCTGCCCGTCGAGTGCGCGCAGCTCCGCGAGCTGGCGCTCGAGCAGCGCGCGAAAGCCGCCGACATACTGCTGGAATTGCCGCTCGGTCTCGGCCATGCGCGCCTGCACCGCGCTCTGCGCGTGCTTCGCTTCGTCGAGCAGCCGCGTCGCTTCCGCCTGCGCCTCGCGCACGATCACCTGCCCCTCGCGCTCCGCGGCGGCGCGCGTGTCCTGGCGCAGCTGCTGCGCGGCGACGAGCGCCTCGTTCATCGCTTTCTCGCGCTCGCGAAACACCCGCAGCTGCTCGGTCAGCGCGGCGACGCGCTCATCGAGCACCTGGCGCTCGCGCATCGCGCGCTCCAGCGCGTCGGCGACCCGCATGCGGAAATCCTCCACGCCCAGCGTATCGTAGCCACGCAGTGTCTTGCGGAACTCCTGCTTGCGGATATCCAGGGGCGTCAGGTTGAACGCGTCGTCGCTCACGGCGTCTCCCCCCCCTACCTCTCCACCCTCGGACCGAACAGGGCGGTACCCAAGCGGATCACCGTTGCCCCCTCTTGGACCGCTGTAGCGTAGTCGCCGGACATCCCCATCGAGAGGGTCGGCAGCCATATCCCTTCCTCCTCCTTGATCGTATCCCGCAGGACGCGCAGGCCCCGGAATGTCCGGCGCTGCACATCCACGTCATCGGTAAACGGAGCCAACGTCATCAGTCCTTCTAGTCTCAGATTCCCCAACGCCGCGATGTGCCGCGCCAGGGGTCGGGCCTCTTCCGGCGTGCAGCCGCTCTTCTGCGGCTCCCGCGCCACGTTCACTTGCAACAGCACCCGCAGCGGCGCTTGTGCTCTGCGATCCAACTCCGTCGCCAACTCGATGGAATCAACGGAGTGGACGAGCTCGAATCGACCGGGCACTACTTTGGCTTTGTTGCGCTGCAAATGCCCGATCAAATGCCACCGTATCCCCAACTCCTGACTCCCGGCTCCCAACTCCTCTTGCTTTTGCACCGCTTCCTGAACGCGGTTCTCACCGATGTCGGCGATCCCGGCGGCGAGTGCCGCGCGAATCGCCTCGGTGCCGAATCCCTTGGTCACGGCCACAATCGCGACCGGTTGCGCCGCGACTCGCGCGACCTCGGCCCTCACCTGTGCCAAACGCTCCGGGAGGGCCTCGAAACTCATAGCCTGTGAATATAGAGGATCGGCGCCTAGGGGCTGAAGAGGCTCCGTACGCCTTGGGTTTCGGCACGGCGGATGATGTCGGCGAGCCGCTGGCTGGGGTTGAGATGGTAGCCCCGACGCAGGTAGTCGATGGCGCGGGCCTGCTCGCCGCGCAGGGCGGCGGCATTCCCAAGCTCCAGAAACGCCACGGAGAACGATGTCGCGACCTGCTGCGCGGCCGGCTCGAGCGCGAGCGTGTCGGCGGCGAACAGCGCGCCGAATTGGAAAACGGAGTCTACCAGCAACCGGGTGCGCGCCGAATCGACCATCGGCCCCTGGATGCCGCGCACCCAGTGGCGGACGGTATCGGCGCGCGGCACGACCTTGAACACGAGCCCCTGAAACACGAGATGCGGGTCGAGGCCCAACCAGGCGCCGCGCCCCGATGCCACGCCGAACGTGACGGGCCGCCCCGCCGGCAGGTACGCGGCGATCGTGTACAGGATCACCTGGTCGGAAGTCCGCAGGATTTGGCCCTTCCGCACCTGCAGCTCGAACCGTCCCGCGCGGAACACGCCGTCATCACTGACGCGCACCGGCTGCATGCCCTCGATGTCTTGGGCCGTGAAATGCAGCGCGGCACCGGCCGGCGGCCGCGCGGGGAGGGGGGGGGGCGCCAGCGTCCGATAGATCGCGGGCGCATGGGATGGGTCGAAGGGACGGGTCGGACGCGACGCGAGCTGACGCAGGTACCAGTCGAGATTGGCGAGTGACAGGTTGATCAGCGTCACATCCTGCCGCACGCCCTCGACCTCCTGCAGATACCACACCGGGAACGTGTCGTTGTCCCCGTAGCCGAACAGCACGCCGTACGGCTCGACCGATTGCAACAGGTTGTAGGCCAGATCGCGGGCGATCGTCGCATCGGGACCGTGCCGCCGCGAGGCCGCGGTGAAGTTTGCGGCGAAGGGCAGCAACGTGACCAGCGCCGCCACACCGCTGCCCCAGCGAGCCGCGGCAACGGAGCGCGCTGCGAGCGCGCGCAACAGGCGCGTGATACCGAGCCCCGCGAACAGGCCCCAGACCTGGAAGCTTACGACGAAGAAGTAGTCCCGCTCGCGCACCTCGTGCTGCCCGATCGTCCGGTACTCGTTCCAGAACACTGAAAAGCCGGCCTTGAAGTTCATGTAGACAACGAGGCCGATGCCGGTGATGAGCCACAGCGCGCCGAGCAGATACGCGAGTCCCACATCGCGACGCCGGGCGAACTCGAACCCTAGCATTCCCAGCGACACGAAGCCGAGGGCCACCATCACCATCGCGGCAAACGGCAGCGAGCGGCCCCACTGCCAGGAGCAGTACTGGAAATAGTTGACGAGCTGCTGGCCGAACACCGTCAGGGTGCGAGGACTCCCCGGCAACATCGGATTGTCGAAAATGCCGCGGCTGCCGAACTGCTCGCGGCGGATCACCGCGAGCAGTCTGGTCCATGTCTCGGGGTCCGCTTCATCGAGCAACGGCTGCAGTCCGGAGCGGATATAGAGGAACGCGTAGATCGAGATGCCCGCGGCGGCGACCGCGATCGCGATGACGGGAAATGCGCGCGACCCGTTCATGACGCACGCCACGAGGGCTGCCGCGAGCAGCGCACCGCCAAACATGAGCAGCGGCTCGCTGCCGAGCCCCACCGCGATGAGCACGATCCACAGCGCGCTGAGCGCTGCCCACTCCGCCCACTCCATCTGGCGCTCGGCGGGATCGGCGGCAGGCTGCGCGCGCAGCGTATAGGCGATGAACAGCGACACCGCCGGGCCCACGAGCAGCGCGAGGAGATGGTTGCCGATCGACAACGCGGCGATGTAGACGATGAGCAACAGGATGTGCGATGCCCGATGCGTGCCCCTCACATCTCGCCAGCGCAAACACAACCAACAAATCGCCGCGATACTAAACGTCGCGACGGTATAGACCTCTGTCTCGTTGCTGTTCTGCCATCCGGTAAACGTGAACGCCGACAGGATCGCCGCGGCCGCCGCGCCTCCGATGCGCAGCCATTGCGCCTCGCCTAGCAGGAGGCGATGCGCGACGAGGAACAGGCAGCCGGCTCCGGCCGCGGAGAAACAGGCGCTCATCAGATTGGTGCGCCAGGCGTACGCGCCGACGCGAAGGACGTCGGCCCAGACGTGGCCCAACAGCACGAATAACGGCGTCCCCGGCGGGTGGGGCACGCCGAGCACCTTGGCGGCGGTGATGAATTCGCCCGCGTCCCACAGCGTGACTGTGGGGGCGAGGGTGATCACATAGCCGAGGAGAACAAGGAAGGCGACAACGGCCGCCTCCCTGTATGGAGGCTTAGGTGGCAGGCTGGGTCACGCGCTCGCCGCCTTCGAGATGCGAGACGGCGCCGGAGAGGAGATCGCGCACCTGCTGCGGCGTGAGGTGGCGGTACAGCAGCCCGTGACTCGCGACGGAAATCGTCGACGTCTCTTCCGAGACCACGAGCACCGTCGCGTCGGTTTCTTCCGACAGGCCCAGCGCGGCACGGTGGCGCGTGCCGAGGGACTTGTCCGCGACCTTGAACTGCGTGAGCGGCAGCACGCACCCTGCCCCGATGATCTGATCGCCCCGGATCAGGATCGCGCCGTCGTGCAGCGGCGAATACGGCGTGAAGATCGTCGTCAGCAAGTCGGCCGACACCTTCGCCTCCATCGGCACCCCGGTGGTGATGAACTCCTCGAGGCCGATGTCGCCTTCGACGGCGATGATCGCGCCGGTCCCGGCGCGCGACAGGCGATCGAGCGCCTCGGCGATCTCTTCCGCCACCGATTGCCGGTCGCCACGCGAGAAGGCGCGCATGAGCTGCGACTGACCCAGTCGCGCGAGCGCGTTGCGCAGCTCCGGTTGGAACACGACCACGGCGGCGAACGCGCCGTAGGTGAAGATCACGCCGAGCAGCGTGCTGATCATCGTGAACTTGGCGAACACCGCCACGAAATACGTCAGCGACAGGATCACGAGGCCGACGACGATTTGCAGCGCGCGCGTGCCGACGAGGAACAGCAGGAACCGGTAGATGACGAACGAGACGAGCAGGATCTCGAAGAGATCCGGCCAGAGCCTGGGGGATAGGAACTTAAAGGCGTCTACGTTCACGGTGGATTGGTCGTAGCGCTCGCCAATGCAAGGGCTTCGCGTGTCAGTGCGACGTCGTGGACCCGGAACAGCCGCGCTCCCCGCTCCCAGGCGAGGGCACAGGCAACGGCCGTGGCGCGATCGCGATCCTCCACGGGACGGCCGGTGGCGGCACCCAAAAACCGCTTCCGCGACAGGCCGACGGCTACAGGATAGCCCAGCGCGACGATCGTTGCCAGTTCGTCGAGCAGCCGGAAGTTGTGGGTGGCGGTCTTGGCGAACCCGAACCCCGGGTCCACCACGATCCGCTCCCGGGCGATACCCTCCCCTTCCGCCTTTGCCGCCCCGGCCGCCAACTCTGCCGCCACCTCGGTAGCGACATGCGCGTACCGCGCCAGGTCGTCCATCGTGGCCGGCGTGCCGCGCATGTGCATCAGGATGACGCCCGCCTGCGCCGCTGCGGCGACGTTCGCCAGCTCGGCATCGAAGCGCAGCCCCGAGACGTCGTTGATCACCGCCGCCCCCGCGTCGAGCGCCGCCCGCGCCACCTCGGCCTTCCGGGTATCGACCGAGATCGGGCCAACGCCGCGCTTGACCAGTCCCGCGATCACGGGGACGACCCGGGCGAGCTCCTCTTTGGCCGGAACGGGGGCGGCGCCGGGACGAGTAGACTCCCCGCCGACGTCTAAGAGCTGACAGCCGTCTGCCATCAGCCGTCTGCCATGTTCGATCGCCGCGTCGGCTGACGGCAGATGGCCACCATCGGAAAACGAGTCAGGCGTAACGTTCAGGATGCCAATAATCACGGGCTTCTCGAGCGACAGGTCGCCGCCCCTGATCGACCATTGGCGCGACGGCTCAGCGCGCGCGGCCAGGAGTTGGCCAAGGGCGGGAGCGAGACGCGCCAGCTCTTGCGGCGCCCGATCGTAGCGTGCCAGCGGCGCGATGCGGCTGGCGGCGCCCGCCACCAGCGCCCACCCCTCGCCGGTCAGCACGTCGGCACCGGACTTCGTGCCCCAGTGCACGAGCGCTTCGCGCTCGGTCTCGGTGATGTCTTCGATGAGAACGACGAACGACTGGATGCCGGTGGCCGCGAACCACGCCGGCTGTGCTTCCCACCCGCGTGCCGCGAGCGCCGCGCGGACCGCTTCCGGTGTGTGCGCGGCGAGCGCGGTGACCTTCACTCTGCCCGCTATGACGCCCGCAGCGCGTTGACGATGTTGAGGCGCGCGGCCCGTGCCGCCGGCAGGACTCCCCCCACGATGCCCATCACCACGGCGAAGATCAGCGCGCGCGTGATGACGCCTGGCGACAACGCGAAGCCGAATCCGATCTCCGAGAAACTCCCGAAGTTGAGCGTCGAGACGCGGGCGAACGAGAGCAGCGAGGCGAGCCCCAACCCCGCGGCGCCGCCGGCGAGCGCGAGCACGATCGACTCGGCGAGGAACGCGGCCAGGATGCTGCGGCGCTGGAACCCGAGGGCCCGCATCGTCCCCACCTCGACGATCCGGTTCGCGACGGCCGCGTACATCGTGATCATCGCGCCGATCATCGCGCCGATGCTGAAGATGATGGTCACCACGAGACCGAGAATCTTGATGAACTTCGCCATCGCCTGTGACTGCTCCCGGTAGAATTCCTGCTCGCGCTTCAGCTCCAATGACTGAGCGCGGGGATCGGCCTGGAGCCGCGCCTTGACCGCGTCGAATTGGGCGGGAGCGCGCAGCCGGAACGTCGCGGACGAATAGACGGGACGCCCGAAGGCCTGCATCAGTTGGTCCGCGTCCCCCCAGATCTCGGAGTCGAACCCCGTGCCCCCGGCGTCGGCGATCCCGACCACCGTCCAGCGATCGCCGCCGAACCCGAGCTCCGCGCCCAACGCGACGCCGCGGAACCGGTCCGCGATGTTCTTGCCTACGACGATTTCGTGGGTGCCGAACTGGAAGGGCCTGCCCTCGATGATGCGGAACACGGGCCGGAGCTCGAACGCCTGGGGTGACACGCCGCGAACCACCACGTTGCTCATCCCGTTCGTCGTTTTCTTGAAGAGGTTGATCACGACGACGACCTCCCGCGATAGCAGCGGGCGCCCGTCCTTCGCCGCGGCGACCTCGGGTTGGGTCTCGAGAATGCTCGCCGTCCCGCGATCGATCTGGCTCACGAGCTCCGAGCCCGCCGAGCGCCGCAGCACGATGGCATTGTCCGGGGATCCGGTATCGACCAGCGTCTTCTGGAGACCCTGGGCGAGCATCAGCACCCCGGCGAACACGAACACCACGAGCGCCACGCCGCCCAGCGTGAGCGCGGTCGTAAGGCGGCGGGCCCAGAGGCTGCGCCAGATGTAAGAGAACGGGATCCGCATCATACGTCCTCTATCCCACCGTGCGCAGGCCAGCCACGATCGGCGTGCGCACCACTCGGGTTGCGGGGAAGAACGCGGCGACGGTCCCGGCGATGAGCGCCGCGCCGAGCGCCAGCGCGATCGTCAGCGGCGCGACGTTGATGATCGGGAAGAACGTGGGCAGCGCCTTGCCGAAGCCGGCCACCATGGGAAAGGTCAGCACCAGGCCGAGCAGGCCCCCGCACAACGCGATCAACAATGACTCCCCGAAAATGAGGGCGACCAGGTGCCGGCCGGTAAAGCCCAGCGTCTTGAGGACGGCGTACTCGCGCGTCCGCTCGCGCACCGCCATGAGAATGGTGTTCGCGAGCACCAGCAGGATGATGCCCACGATCACGACGGAGATGACCTGCAGCGACGTAATGATCGCGCTCGACATCGCGACGAAGCTCTGCTGGAATGCCTTCTCGCTCTCGGTCTTGGTCGGCGCCCGCGAATTCTGGAACAGCCCGTCGACCGCGGTCGCCACCCGCGGCATCGCATCCGGCGGCTCGACCCGGAGGATGTACCAGCCGGCCTCGACGGGCCGACCGGGCTCCCGCTGCCGCACCTGCTCGTACAGGTAGTTCCATTGGAAGAACATCTGCGTCTCATCCACGGTCTGATCGCGGCCCGTGTAGATCCCGCGCACGACCCACTCCCAGCGGCCGGGAAAAATGTCGCCCTCCATCGTGATCACGTCGCCGATCTTGAAGCCGTGCTGCTGGGCCAGTTTGCGGCCGATCACGGCGGCGTTGCGCTCCTTCTTGAACGCGGCGAGTTGATCCGGCGGCACTTGAAACTCGGGATACAGGTCGAAGTACGTATCCGGATCCACCGCGAGGCGCGGCCAGAAGTTCTTGAAGTCGTTGGGGTCGCCGTAGACGCCGCCGTACCAGTTCGCCCACGACACCGCGGTCACGCCCGGCACCCGGGCGATCTCCTGGCGGTAGGGCAGCGGAACCGGGAAGATGAACGACACGCTGTGGTGCGTGATCATGCGGTTCGCCGCCGAGGCGGCGACGCCGGCGTTCCACGCCCCCACGATCGTGCGGATCAGGCCGAACGCCATCACCGCGGTCGCGATGCCCAGCATCGTCAGGATCGTGCGGAGCCGGTGCCGGAACAGATTCTTGAGAACGATCTTGGCGAGCTTCACTGCAGCTCGCCCTTATCGAGGTGGCGGACGATGTGCGCGCGCTCGACCGCGTGGGGATCGTGCGTCACCATGACGATGGTCTTCTTGAATTCCTGGTTGAGCCGCTCCAGCAACGTCAGCACTTCTTCGGCTGACTTCCGATCAAGATCGCCGGTCGGCTCGTCGGCCACGACGATCGTGGGATCGGTCGCCAGGGCGCGCGCGATGGCGACGCGTTGTTCCTGCCCGCCCGAGAGCTGGCGCGGGTAGTGGTGCAGGCGATCCTGCAGGCCCACGAGGGTCAGCGCGGTCTCGACGTGCTTGCGCCGTTCGGCCTTGGAGAGCGGCGTGAGCAGCAGTGGCAGCTCCACGTTCTCGTAGGCCGTGAGCACCGGGATCAGGTTATAGAACTGAAACACGAATCCGATGTGCCGGGCACGCCAGCGGGCCAGCTCCGATTCGCTCAGCTTCGCGACGTCCGTGCCGGCGACCGAGACCTCGCCCTTATCCGGACGATCGATACCCGCGATCAGGTTGAGGAGCGTGGTCTTTCCTGACCCCGACGGGCCCATCAGGCCGAGGAACTCGCCCTCGGGGACGTCGAGGGAAATGTCGTGCAGCACGGGAATGGCCATGCTGTCGCGACGATACGACTTCGAGACACCGCGAACCTGGACGATCGGATTGGGCATGAGCTCCTCTTACTGCACGGTGACTTTGGCGCCGCTCCGCAGGTTGGCGCTGACGCTGTCGACCACTTGAACGCCGGGGCGCAATCCTTCGCGGATCGCGACCGATGACCCTACGTGCCGGCCCGCCATCACCGGCACCTCCACCGCCCTGCCACCCTCCACCACGAAGACGACGCTGCGGCCGTTTCGCTCCACGACGGCGGTGGTCGGCACCACGAGCACCGGCTGCGTGTCTACCGCGACCCGCGACGGGCGCGGCAGGAAGTGAACCTTGGCGCTCATCTCCGGCAACACCCGCGAATCATACGAGCGGAACGCGACCTTCACCTGGACGGTCGCCTTGGCACGATCGGCGGTCGGCACGATCTTGGCCACGTAGCCCGGGTAGCGCACGTCAGGGTACGCGTCCAGCACGATCTCACACGGCTGACCCGGACTGATCGCCTCGAGGTTGGACTCGGCCACGTCGGCCTCGACCTGAAGCGAGCGCAGATCGGCGATCGTGACGACCGCGCTCTTCGAAAACGCGCCCCCGGCCAGCGGCGCGACGACTTCGCCCACGTCGGCGTTCTTCGTCAGGACCGTGCCGTCGAACGGCGCGCGGATGACGGTGTTCTCCAGCGCCACATCCGCCGACTGGAGCGCCGCCTGCGCGACGGCGATCCCCGCTTTCACACGGTCCAGGCGCGCCTCAGCGGCGTCATACGTCGCCTGGGAGGTGAAGTTGCTGTCCATCAGCGTTTTTTCCCGCGCCAACGACCGCTCCGCGTCCCACAGCTCGGCACGGCTCAGCGCGAGGTTCGCCTGCGCCTGCGCCTGCTGCGCCCGCACATCCGCATCCTCGATCCGGGCGAGCACCTGTCCCGAGCGCACCCGGTCGCCCTCGACGACACCGAGATACACGAGGCGGCCGGTGCCCTTGGACGCAACGGCGGCTTTGCGCTGCGCGACGACGTAGCCGCTGGCGATCATGACCGCCCCGGACCGCATCGGCGACACCATCGTGGCGGCCGTGAGGCGGACGGGGACGGCGGAACGGAGGCCGCCGCCAATCAGCGCCACGACGGTCACGAGCACCACGACGCCGGCGGCAACCAAGCCGATCACCATCCAGCGGCGGCGATCCCTAGTCGGCGATGCCGAGTCCTCGGCGCGGTTGATCCGCAGCGCGGAGAGGTCCGCGTTCTTGGCTTCCATGGCCCTCAATCGTAACACCTTTAGTTATTTTGGATCTGCCGTACTGGTGGGTGTTGTGGGGCGGACCGACTCACGCCCCGGCAGGCTCAGGCGGCGGATTCCTGAGGATCCCCCCCGAGGGACGCTGCGACGGCGCCTTCTCCTGCTCCGTCCCTTCGCCCTCAGCCCGCGGGGGCGCCGGCGGCGTGTACGGCGGCAACCGCTGGCCGGCCACCACCATCTCCACCTGCTCACGCTCCAACGTTTCGCGCTCGAGCAGTGCCGCGGCCAGGCGATCGAGCGCGGCGCGCCGCTCGGCCAGGATCCGCTGGGCTTCACTATAGGCGTGCGTGAGAATATTCCGCACTTCCTCGTCCACGATCTGGGCCGTGCGGTCCGAGATTTCCCGCCGCTGCACCACCTCGCGGCCCAGGAAGATCTCCTGCTCGCGGTCGCCGACCGCGATCGGGCCGATGACCGCGCTCATGCCGAACTGCGTCACCATGCGCCGCGCGATGTTGGTCGCCTGCTGGATATCCTGCGCCGCGCCGGTCGTCACCTTCTCCGGCCCGAACACCAGCTCTTCGGCCACGCGGCCGCCGTAGGCCATCGCCAGCCGCGACTCGATCGACCGCTTGGTGTACTTGTGCAGCTCTTCCTCCGGCAGATACGCCGTCAGGCCGAGCGCCCGACCGCGGGGAATGATCGTGACCTTGTGCAAGGGGTCCGCATCGGGGACCGTGAGTCCGACGAGCGCGTGCCCCGCTTCGTGATACGCGACCAGGCGGCGCTCCTCGTCGGACAGCACGCGGCTCTTCCGCTCGAGGCCGAGCATCACCTTGTCCTTGGCGTCTTCGAAGTCCTGCATGTCGACCGCGGACTTGTTGCGGCGCGCGGCCAGCAGCGCGGCTTCGTTGACGATGTTCGCGAGCTCGGCGCCCGCCAGGCCCGGCGTGCCGCGGGCGATGCGCTCGAGGTTCACGCCGGACGCCATCGGGATCTTGCGCACGTGCACGCGCAGGATCTGCTCGCGGCCCTTCAGGTCGGGCATGTCGACCACGATCTGGCGGTCGAAGCGGCCGGGCCGCAGCAGCGCCGGATCGAGGATGTCGGGACGGTTCGTCGCCGCCAGCAGGATCACGCCGTCGTTGGACTCGAAGCCGTCCATCTCGACGAGCAGCTGGTTCAGCGTCTGCTCGCGCTCGTCGTGCCCGCCGCCCAGCCCGGCACCGCGGTGCCGGCCGACGGCGTCGATTTCGTCGATGAAGATGATGCACGGCGCGTGCGCCTTGCCCTGCTCGAACAGGTCGCGCACCCGCGAGGCGCCGACGCCCACGAACATCTCGACGAAGTCCGACCCGGACATCGAGAAGAAGGGCCGGCCCGCTTCACCGGCGACCGCTTTGGCGAGCAGCGTCT
>DASPXD010000161.1:0-1953 GCA_035637435.1 Gemmatimonadales bacterium | reverse complement strand
GCCTGCAGCTTCGCGAGCGGCGCCCGCGACACCGCCGCAAGCGTGACGTCGTGATTGGCCAGGTGCACGGCGAAGCCGTTGAACCCGTCCGCGATCGTCGAGCAGGTTGCACACCCCGCCGTGTAGTCGGGCCCGAACATGTAGTGATAGACGAGGAGCTGGGAGCGCCCTCGGAAGAGGTCTGCCAGCGAGGCGCTGCCCTCGTCGGTGTCGAATTTGTACTTCTTGTCGATCCGGACCCACGGCAGCTCCTGCCGCCGTCGCGCCAGCTCATCGCTGCGCCGGGTCAGGTCCTTCTCCGCCTTAAGCAGCTCGAGCCGCGCCGCAAGCCACTGTTCATGTGTCCCGGTCTTGTGCTTAGTCATCGCTCTTCTCTCCCTCAATTGGTTGGTAATGGTCGCCTTCATGAATCGCATCTCGAGTCTTAAGGCGCGTAGCCGCTCTCGCGCAGGACCGCGACCGGGTCACGTAACTCGAGCAGCTGCCGTACGGCCGCGCGTTTATCGGCGGCGCGCGCGTAATACGCGGCGGCGATGCGATACCCTACCCAGTAGCCGATGTCGACAGCGCCGTGGTTTTTGTCCGGCGGCACCATGCCGTTGTACATCCACGTGCGGATTATCGAATCACTGGCCATTTCCATTTCGTCCTCGAAGTCCACCCAGACGGCGTGCTCATGCGCGCGCCCGTAGATCTGGCGCGGCGTGTTCGCCGCCCACGGTCCCACCGCGAGCTCGGAGAGGAAATCGGCGAGCCCTTCGCCGAGCGCGTGGCGCAGGAGCGTGTCGTGCTGGCCCGGGGGCATGGACTTCTGCTGGGTGTGCACGGCTTCGTGCACGACGAGGCCAACGAGCGATTCGAAACGATGCGTGGGGAAGCCCTTCTGCGCCCAGGCGGGGAGCTCGTCGAGCGGCGTATCGGGGCCGCTCGCGGACTGCTCCGTCCCGATGAGCATGCCGCTCCGCGAAGTGGTGCCGCCGGTCGAGAGAGTGCCGATCAGGAAGTAGATGTTGGGAAAGCGGGCTACGGGATAGAGCTCGGCGAGTTTCGCGAGACCCTGGCGGATGCCCTGCCTGATGGCGGAGTTGGTGTCGACCGCGAGCGTCCTCGCGCGCACGGCCGCGTAATAGCGGGGGTACGCGCGCAGCGCGTGGAGCAGCTCCTCGGCGGCCGACTGCTCTGCGAACGGCGCGCTCGCGCGTTCGAGGGAGTCGCGACTGAGCGAGTCCAGCCGAGCGGTGGTCCATCCGGACGCGATCATCCGCGCTCGCACCGTGTCCCGGTTCATCAGGCGCACACGCATCCAGTCGCGTAATCCCGGAGAGGCGGGCTGGAGGTACACCGTCCGGAAGATGCGCGTCCGCTCGGCGCTATCCTTGCCGGCCGCGAGATCGTAGGCGCGCCAGAAATTGGGGATGTCGCGCGTCACGAGCGCAACGGAATCGACAGGTGTCTGTAGGGCCAAGAAAACTGCAAGCAGCAACATTCCGCCTTCTCCTCTCCCTGCGTTAGTCTTCGACGAACGCCCGCAACCGTTCGGCCGCGTCGTCCCACTGTGCTGCGATCTGGTCGAGGTACCGCTTTGCTCTCTCGAGGCGTTCTCGATTCAGGTCCCAGACCCGCTCACGCCCCCGGCGCGCGTTGCGCACCAGCCCCACATGCCCGAGGGCGTGAAGGTGGCGCGTAATCGCCTGACGCGTCACCCCGGTCCCTTCACTGAGACGAGTAATCGAAAGCGGCCCGCCGGCGGACAGGCGTCCCAGCAGGCGGAGCCGGGTCGCGTCGCCCAACGCGGCGAACAGCGGCGCGGCGCTGCCTTTACTCGACATACTTCGCGAGCTGCTTGATCTGCCCGGTCCAGCCGTTGTCGTTCATGCGGAACGCTGCGGCACGGCGCGCGAGCGGGATGCGATCAAACCCGGACTCGACGATCGTGAGCGCGGTGCCGCCCTC
>DASPXD010000160.1:0-29630 GCA_035637435.1 Gemmatimonadales bacterium | reverse complement strand
TGGAGGGGGTGGAGCTGGTGGAGGCGGTTCACCGTTTTCAGGCGGGCGCTTCAACGAGCGCCCCGGGGAAACGACACCTCGCGCAGCATCCGCGACGCCGTCGTTGCCGGCCGCGGGTGGCGAGAGCGGCGGCGAATCGACTGATGCCGCGCCGGACGCGAGCTTCCTGACGACGCTGGGCACGCTGCTGCGTCGTCCGGGCCAAGGCGGCGGTGGTGGTGGCGGTGGCTTTGGAGCGCTAGGATTCGTCGCCCAGGCGTTTGGCCGGCCTGCGGGAGGCGGTGGAGGCTTTGGAGGCTTTGGCGGCGGAGCCAATCAGGTTTCGACAGGCGATTATCTCGTAACGATCACCGTCGATGGGAAGACTCTGAGTCGCGTCCTTCGCGTGGAGCGTGGCAGATAGCGTTTCTTGATACGAAGCATCAACGCGCCGCGTTCGTCGTTCTTGCGCTCGGCGCGGGAATCCTCTGGTCCCTGGGGCCCTACGCCACAGGGATCATTGGTATTCCGGTCCTCGCCGTCCTGTTCGCGCCGGCGCACAACTGGCTGGTGCGGCGGGGGGCGCCGTCGGCGTTGGCGGCGCTCCTGGTCACACTGCTGGGCGCGGTGCTGATCATCGTGCCGGGATTGGTGATTGCGGGTTTGCTCATCAATCAAGCGCAGGAAATCACGCAGACGGTACTCCAGAGTCCGATCATCGAGCGCTTCCGCAGTTTGCAGTTCCGTGGTATCCCCGTCGGGCCCCGGCTGGCCGAGGCGGGCGGCCGGATTGTGGCGGCGATCGGCGCGAGTGCATTTGGGCTGGTCGGCACCGCGACGCGGATGACGCTGAACCTCACGATTTCGTTCTTTGGTTTGTATTACACACTGAAGCATCCCGGCGACGTGTGGCTCGATTCGCGTCCGTACATCCCCTTCTCCGATACCAACACCGAAAAGCTGGGGAAGCGGTTCAAGGACGTGACGGTGTCGACGGTGATCGGCACCGGCGTCGTTGCCGCGCTGCAGGGCGCACTCCTGGGGATCGCGTTCTGGATCGCCGGGCTGCCCAACGGCCTGTTTTGGAGCGTCGTCACAATGGCGCTCGCGATTCTGCCGGTGGTGGGCAGCGGCATGGTATGGGGGCCGGCGGCGGTCGTGCTGATCATGCAGGGACGGCCGGCGGCCGGTGTGCTCTTGATCGTCTGGGGCGTGGTGGTGGTCGGGAGCGTGGACAACTTCATCCGGCCGCTCATCTATCGCCGTTTCTCCGCCATCCATCCGCTCATCACGCTGATCGGCGCCATCGGCGGCGTGAGCTACTTCGGGCTGCTCGGCCTGCTGATCGGGCCGCTCTCGCTCAGCTATTTCTTCGAGCTGATTCGCATGTACCGCGAGGAGTATCTCGAGCCGGAAATGGCCGGCTCAAAAGTAAGGAGATGAGGTAATGGACAAACAGCCCACGCTCCTCGCCATCTGGGGTGCGGCGGTCGTCCTGGGATTGGCTGGCTACGCGGCCGCGCGGTTGCGGCGGTGGCTGGTCATCCCCGTTCTCGCGCTCATCGCCTTCCTCGCCTGGTCACGGCTCGGTAACCTCGCCGATCCCGTCGCAGGGCCGGCCATCCTCCAGGCGGCGGGGCGCGGCTACCTGATCCAGGCGTGTGCCGCACTTGCCCTGGCGGTGATTCTTGCCGTGATCGGATTGGCGCCGAGGCGCGGGGCACCGAGCTGAGACTCAGCGGATCGCCTCACGCGCCCGCGCGATCTCGACGCGGTCGCCATCGCCCGCCTTCATCTGGGCCAGATAATCGCCGTACCGTTGCCGCGCGGCCGCCCGCTCGCCACTGAGCTCGGCGGCGCGCGCCGATCCGTAGAGACTGCGGGCGCGCTTCGGCTCTCGCAGCAGGGTCTGCTCATACGCGGTGCGCGCGGCGGCGAAACGACCTGCCGCGAGTAACATGTCAGCTTCCAGCTCGCGCGCCGGCAGCAGCTCGGCCGGCGTCACCGGCTGCTTCTCCGTCACGTCCTCGAGATCTGCCGCCGCTTGCGCGTCACGCAGCGCCGCAACCGTATCACCGGCCGCGAGCTCCGACCACGCCGTCACAGCCTGCCGTTTGATCGCGACGACGCGCGCCCACTCGCTGTCGCCGCGTCGCGTCATGTCGGCTGCGGTGGCGGCGAGCGCCGCGATCTCGAGCCTGGCTTGGGCCGTATCGCCCTGGCGCGCCGCCCCGATGCCCCGCGCGAAATGGGCCAGCGCCGCACCAATCGTCAGCTCGGCGGCGCGCAGCGGGAGGCGGGCGGCCTCGGCCCATTCGCCCCGCTCGAGCGGCAGGCGCGCCTCCAGGGCGACGCGATTGTAGTTCGCGATCAGCGCGTCAGTAGCGCTGGCGACGGTGGTCAGCTGCTGCGCGGTATCGATCGTACTGCGCGCCTCGCGGTCGCGGCCCTCCTGGAGATAGGCATAGACCAGGTAGTCGAGTGCGTGCAGCCGCTCGGGCGCGACGGGCTGATTATGGGCGCGGGCGTCCTCGAGGCCGGCCTCGAAGGCACGGTTGTTGGCGGCGATCGTCTCGTCCCACAGGCCGAGGCGCACGAAAATGTGCGAGGGCATGTGCTGCGCGTGCGGCGCCGACGGCGCGATCGCCGCGTAGCGGCGCGCCGCATCGAGGCCGAGCGTCGCGAGACGGGGCGAGTCGTCGGCGTGAATGATGTAATGCGCCAGGCCGGGGTGCTGCGGGAATCGCCGGTACAGCGGATTCAGGATCGCGGCGGCCTGTTGCTGGCGGGCGAACGTCGTGTCGGTCTTGGGCGCCGTCTCGACCAGCGACAGCGCGTAGTAGATCGCGACTTCCGTGTCGTTCGGAAAATCACGATAGACGCGCGCCAGCGTGTCGGAGTACGCCTGCAGGCGCCGCGCGTTGGGAATCGAATCGTATCCGCGATACAGCGCCGCAACCGCGGCGAGGAATCCGCGCTCGCGTGCCGTCGCGGCACCGAGGGCAGAGGCGCGCTCGGCGGCGGCCGCTCCGCGGCGCAACGGAACCCCCTTCCCCGCGTTGCCGCCCGGACCTCCCGCGAACGGATTGCCCCACGCATTCAGCGCCAGGCCCCAGTACGCCATCGCGCACGTCGAGTCGGCGTCCGCGACGGCCTGGAACGCCCCCTGCCCCTGCTCCCACCAGAACGAGTGCAGCAACGCCATCGCGCGCGTGAAGCGCTGCTGCGCTTCCGGATTGCAGGAGATCGGAAAGACGACACGGCCCAAGTGTTCGTGTTGCGCTGCAAGAGGAGAAGAGAGCAACGTCGCCAGACACACAACGAGTGAGGAAGTCCGAGTCATGGGTGGCTCCGCCAATAGAGAAACGCGGGGATTCCAAGTCCAATAAGCCCGGCACCGATTGTCGCATTGCGCGGATTGGACACGATGGAGCTGTAAACTACGAAGGCTGCGGCGCTAACAAAAAGTATCGGTGTGACCGGATAGCCCGGTACGCGAAACGGCGCCGGGAGCGGGGAGCCGGGAGCAGAACGGCCGCCACTGCTCCCCGCTCCCGGCTCCCGGCTCCGATATACGAACAGCGCTGCTGCCGTCAGTCCAAAAAAGATCCAGTCGCCAAAAGTCACGTAATCCACCAGCTGCCCGAACGTTCCCGTCAACGCCAGCAGGATCGCAAACCCTGCCAGCGCAACGATCGCCGCTGTGGGTGTGCGGTAGACGGGATGCAGCACGGCGAGCTGCTGGAAGAACACGCCGTCCGCTGCCATCGCTTGCAGCACCCGCGGTGTCACCAGAATCACGAGGTTCAGGAAGCCGAACGTCGAGATCGCGATTCCCGCCGCAATGATCTTGCCGCCGGCCGGGCCGAGCAACGCCTGCATCGTGTCGGCGGCGGGTGCCGTGCTGGCCGCGAGTCCGCCGACGCCCAGCACGCGTAGGTACGCGACGTTCGCGAGGAGGTAGACCGCGACGACGATCGCAACGCCGAGCACCAAGGCGCGCGGCAGATTCCTCTCGGGCTCGACGATCTCTTCCGCAATGAAATTCGTTTGTTGCCAGCCGCCGTATGTAAAGAGAATCGGGACAAGGGCAGCACCTAAACTCTGGACGGTAGGGGACGGTAAGGGACGGTAAGGGACGGTAGGGGTAACGACAAGAAGTCCAGCTCCGGTGAGCGTCGCGAGTGCGACAAGCTTGAGAATCGTGAAAATGTTCTGTGTGATCGCGGCGGGACTGACGCCGACGTAGTTGATGCCGGCGAGCAACACGATCGCGGCGACAGCGAGCGGCACCGAGAACCGGTGCGGCAGGTCAAACAGCGCAAGCGAATAGTCGGCGAATGTCACCGCCACCGCGGCGATCGCGCCGGTCGCGATGACGAGCACCAGCGTCCAGCCGTACAAAAATGCCGACAGCGGGCCGAACGTCTCGCGCAAATACACATAGCCGCCGCCGGCACGGGGACGCCGCTGCCCCAGCTCGCCCCAGCAAAACGCGCCGATCAACGCAACTATGCCACCGATCACCCACGCCAGCAGCACCAACCCCGGCGAGCGCAGCCGCTCGGCGACGGTGGCGGGGGTGCGAAAGATGCCGCCACCGATGATCCCGCCGACGACTGCCATCGTGCCAGAGAACGGCCCGAGACGCCGCAGATACGTTGTCATGCGACTCAATCTGTGACGTTTTGTGATACTTCCGGAAGCAGTAATTCCGCTTCACGTTTTGACATTCCTCAATTCGAGGGCCGCCCATGCCTCCCTATTCCCTCCTCGTGAACGGCAAGCGCCGCGCCGTCGACGTCGCCGCCAACACGCCGCTCCTGTGGGTGCTCCGCGACAGCCTCGGCCTCACCGGGACGAAATTCGGCTGCGGCATCGCGCAATGTGGCGCATGCACGGTGCACATCAGCGGCCAGGCCGTCCGGTCCTGCGTCATGCCGGTCTCCGCAGTCGGCACCAACCCGATTACGACCATCGAAGGCCTCAGTGCATCCACCACGCACCGCGTGCAAAAGGCGTGGATCGCCGAGGACGTACCGCAGTGCGGCTACTGCCAATCGGGTCAGATCATGGCGGCGGCCGCCCTGCTCCGTCGCACGCCACAGCCGAGCGACGCGGACATCGACGCCGCGATGACCAACATCTGCCGCTGCGGGACCTACCAGCGCATCCGCGCCGCGATTCATCGCGCGGCCAAGGAGGCCTGATGGAACGGCGCGTGTTTCTTCAGGTCGCCGGCACGGTCGGTGCCGGACTGGTGATTGCGTTCCGGCTTCCCGACCGGCATGGCGTCGTCCCGTTTGCACCGAATGCGTGGCTGCGCGTCGACACCGATGGTGCGGTGACAGTCACGGTCGACAAGTCGGAGATGGGCGAAGGCAATCACACCGCCCTCGCGATGATCGTTGCGGAAGAGCTGGAGGCGGACTGGTCGAAGGTGAAGATCGGTGCGGTGCCCGAGAATCCCGCGGGCTGGTCGCGCCGCATGTCCACCGGCGGCAGCACGAGCGTGCGCACGTCGTGGGACATCCTCCGGAAAGCCGGCGCGACGGCGCGTGCGATGCTCGTCACTGCAGCCGCTCAGACGTGGAACGTCGAGCCCGCAAGCTGCCGCGCCGACAACGGTACCGTCGTCCACATCAGAAGCCGGAAACGAATGACGTACGGTGAGTTGGCGCAAAAAGCGGCGACGATCCCGGTTCCCGAGAACGCGCCGCTCAAGGATCCGAAAGACTTCCGTCTCCTCGGCACCGCGGTACCGCGGCTCGACACGCCGTCGAAGGTCAACGGCACCGCCCAGTTCGGCATCGACGTGCGGGTGCCGGGGATGCTCATTGCCACGATCGAACGGTCGCCCGTGTTCGGCGGCAAGGTGAAGACCTTCGACGCAGCGGCTGCAAAAGCCGTGGCCGGCGTGCGTCATGTCGTGCCACTCGACAGCACGCCGTGGACCGGGGTGCAAGGCGCGTGGGGCGTTGGCACGGAGAGCGGCGTCGCCGTCGTCGCCGACACCTACTGGCAAGCTGTCCAGGGACGCCAGGCCCTCAAGGTCACATGGGACGAGGGAGCGAACGCCTCGCTCGGCAACATACCTGCCAGGCTCGCGGCGCTCGCCGGCCAGTCCGGAGCCCAGGCCCGCAAGGATGGTGACCCCGTCGCCGCGCTCGTCGGAGCTGCGAAGCGTGTCGACGCCGTGTACGAAGTACCGTTCCTCCATCACGCCACGATGGAGCCGATGAACTGCACGGCCTTCGCGCGCGCGGACGGCTGCGAAGTGTGGGCGCCGACGCAGAATCAGACGCGCGCGCAGCAAGTCGCCGCCGAGGCGGCCGGTGTGCCGGTCGAGAAGGTTCGGATTCACACCACGCTGCTCGGTGGCGGTTTCGGGCGGCGGCTCGAGTCGGATTTTGTTGCCGAGGCCGTGCGCATCTCGAAGGCGGTGAATGCGCCGGTGAAGGTGATCTGGTCGCGCGAGGACGACATGAAGCACGGGTTTTATCGTCCCGCGACGTACAATCAGCTCGCGGCGGGGCTCGACGCGCAGAACAAGCCGATCGCGTGGACCCATCACATCGTCGCTCCGCCGATCCTACTCAAGTTCGGGCCGCTGCAGAACGGCATCGATAGGACGCTGATCGACGGTGCCTCAGACATTCCGTACGCGTTCCCGAACGTCTCCGTCGACCAGGTCGCAGCGGATCTGCCGGTGCCGCTCGGCTTTTGGCGTTCGGTCGGCGCGTCGCAGAACGCGTTCGTGGTCGAGTGCTTCTTCGACGAAGTCGCCGCGGCGGCGGGCCGCGATCCGTACGAGCTGCGGCGCGAGCTGCTGCAAACGAAGCCCCGCCATCTGCGCACGCTCGAGCTGGCAGCGACGAAAGCCGGCTGGGGCACGCCCCTCCCCGCCGGCCATGGGCGCGGCATCGCGATCGCCGAATGGGAGCCGACGACGTGCGCCGAGGTCGCAGAGGTCTCGGTGGCACCCGACGGCACGGTACGCGTGCATCGCGTGGTGTGCGCCGTGGACTGCGGGCCGGTCGTGAACACCGATACCATCGCCGCGCAAATGCAGGGCGGCGTGGTGTTCGGCCTGTCGGCCGCGCTATATGGCGAGATCACGATCGAAAACGGCGGGGTGAAGCAAAGCAACTTCAACGACTATCCGGTCCTGCGGATGCCGGAGATGCCGCTCGTCGAAGTCCACATCGTGCCGAGTAGCGACACGTTGGGAGGGATCGGCGAACCGTCTGTTCCGCCGACCGCGCCCGCGGTGTGTAACGCGATTTATGCGGCGACGGGGAAGAGAATTCGCAGGCTGCCGATTGGGAAAGTCACCTAGCGTCTACACAGGCTGAAGCCTGCGCTCGGCCATCATTGTCCTTAAGGACGGCGTCCGCCGAGCACAGGCTTTAGCCTGTGAATCACTTCAACGCAGCCAGCAACCCCGCATGATCCGACGGCCAGATCGGATACGCCGGCCCCGCCACGCGATCCGCCGGCACGTTGCCGAAGCGATCGACGCTGCCGCCGACCTTCCCGTCCTCGCGCGCAAAGCCGCGCGTCCAGACGTAATCGATGCGCTGATCGAACCGCGCCACTTGATCCGATAGATCGGCCACGTGACAACAGGTGAGGCCATCGACGCCCGGGCGCATGGCGCGCCAGCTGTCGGTGAATCCCGAGCTCGCCAGGACATCATACATCGGCGAGCCGGGTGTGTCGTTCAGGTCACCCATCAGCACGACGCGTTCGCTCGTGCCGAGCGTCGCTACCATCTCGCCCACCTGGGCGGCGCGAATCTGCTCGAGCAGTCCCGGCGGCGCCCCCGCCAGATTCGCTTCGGTGTGGGCGCTCGCGAACGTGTACGACTGTCCGTCGACCGTCGTGCGCGCCCAGACCCAGCCGCGAATCAGGACGACCCCCGGCGCAACCGGCCCCAGGTTCACGGCGAAATCCTGACCGCTGGCCGCATCGATCGTCACCCGATCGGCATCGACCAGCAGTGCATCATGATCCACCAGACGGACCAGTCCGGAGACAAGGTTGACGTTGATGTTGTCCGACGTCCCCGCGACGGCGTAATGCAAACCGCGCGCCGCGAGCTCGGCCTGCAGCATCGCGAGAAAGTCCTGATGCACAACGGCCGGCACGCCGAGCGGCGTCAGATCGATGTCGATCTGCGAGACTTCCTGGAGACCGACCGCATGCGGACGCGCGCGCGCGATCTCGTCGGCGATCGCCGCGGCGCGCGCCGGGAAGTCCGTCTTGCCCACTGTCTCGATCGCGACGAGCAGCGCCGGGAAATCGTCACCGGGATCGGGGGTGCCGAGGGCGCGAATCACCAGATCCACGTCCGCACCGACGTAGAGATTCTGCGTCATCACGCTGATCTCGGACGGATCGGCCTTCACCCGCTGTTCGGTCAGCCAATTCCCCGAGCCTGCGGGGACGTCAAATGGCAGTGGCCAGTCCTTGCACGCGGCGGTCAGCATGAGGACGGTGACGATGGAATACAGGCGCGTGTTCATCACGGACTCCGGGTTGAAGACTGAACGTCGTGATCGACGTACCAGCATTCCCCGAGCCCGTCAAGACAGCATCAAGTGATCAGTGTTTGGTCGTTCCCGTCCGTGGATCAACCTCCCGGACCCCTTTGAGCACCATTCGCCTGAACTGAATCTGATGGATCTTGGTCCAATACCCCTCCAAGTCGCGCGATCGGAGCGCGATGGCGCCGCGCCGCGTGACGCCTGGCGGCGGAGGGACGAGGGTCGCGAGGCGGTCGTAGACCATCCCGCGCAAGGTCGGATGGACGCGCTGCATCAGGTGCCACAGCGACAGGGCATCCTGCGCCCGCGCCAGCGTGACCACGGTGCGGGCGGCACGCGCCCTGCCTTTCTCGAAATCAAAGGCGACGAGAGCGCGCACGAGTGGTGCCGGTGCATCGTCGACGTAGGGGATCCCTGGTCGCAGTTTTGGTCGGGTCTGCATGATGGCGCCGAGCGGCACGCGGGACGAAGGCACGCCGGTCCCGGCAGGGGCGTCGAATTCCACTTCCCCGCGGGTGACGTGCAGCCGGCCATTGCCGAGCGAGTCGGTCTCCAGCGTATAGGCACAGCCGAGGTCGATCGCGGTACCGGACGGTGTCTCGACGAAGAACAGGCGCGGGACGGCATCGACCGTCGCATCGATTCTGCCGCGGGCCAACGCCAGGCGATGTTCGTCGGCGCGGGCGACGACGAGCTGCAACCGCGTTTTCGGCTGCACCTCGACTTGCCCGATGCGCCCCACGGCGATCAGCGCGCGTGAGGAGTCGTCGGTCTGCACCCAGTCGCCGACCCGCAACCGGCCGGACGCGGCGAGGCGCGCCGTGCCCACCAGCGGCCGCCCGGCCAAGGCCGTGACGTCCCATGCGGCGGGTTGGCCTCGGACCAGCCAGATGCCGACCAGCACGGCCGCCGCGGCGAGCGGGAGCGAATACCAGAGCCGCCGCGGACGGCGCCGTCCCAGCCGAGCCTCGATGCCCGGCCACAAATCGCGTGGCGGCTCGATGCTCTTCGGCAGCCGGTCGACGGCGTCCTGCAGCTCGCGTTCGTTCATCGCTCCAGCTTCTCCCGTAACAGACGGCGGGCTCGAAACAACTGCGCCTTCGACGTCCCTTCGGCGATGCCCGTCAACTGCGCGATCTCCCCGTGGCCGTAGCCCTCGATGTCGAAAAGCACGAAGACTTCTCGCGCGCCATCCGGCAGCTGCGCGATCGCCCGTTCGAGATCGATGCTCAGCCCCTCCGTCGGATTACCCCGATTCCGCTCCAGTGACCCGGGATCCTCGACCGGCGCAACCCGCCACTCGCGCCTGCCGGTCGTGCGGCGTTCGTTCAGCACGACGTTGACGGCCAGCCGGTGCAACCAGGAGCTGAATGCGCTCTCGCCGCGAAACGAGGCGAGTTTGTCCCACAGTCGGACGAAGACGTCCTGGGTGCGCTCTGCAGCGTCGCTGGCGTCGCCCGTCAGCCGCAAGCACAGCGCATAGACGCGGCCGGCATGCTGGCGATACAACTCCCGGAAGGCCACCTGGTCGCCAGCCGCGGCGCGGGCGACGAGATCGTCCGGGGGAGGCACGTGATTAGGACGCCGCCGAGCGCTTCAGCGTTTGGATGAGAACGGCAACTCGGTGCGGATCGGGAAGAGCGGCGAGCACCACTTCGCGGGCCACGACGTCCGCCCTCGCGACAGGCGGGCGGTTCTCACCCTGTCGGGCCCAGAGCTGCTCGGTTTCGGTCTGTCCGCGCCTGACCATGACATCGTTACCCTCAATGCGCGCGTCCTCCAGCTCCCGCAGCCCCACCCACTGGACTTCTTCTCCCTGCACCATGACGATGCGTCGATTCGTGATTGCGTAGGCTACGAGGTGAATGAGCCGGCGCGAACGCGACCAGGCCGACACGGCTCCGAATGCCAGCACGAGCGCAGCTGCGACTGCGCCCGCGATCGGAATGATCGTGTAGGCCTCGGAATCGACTGCTCTGAATGCGCCCCGTGCGAACATCGAAAAAACGAACACTCCCGCAGCAGCACCCATCGCACCGTAGAAACCCTTGCGAGCGGCTGCTGATGCCACGGGTCCCGCGGCGATGGGCTGGTCGCACCACTGCACCTCTTCGCCCGCCCAGAGGTGCGGCTGAATCAGCGGCCGAGCGCGCTCTTCGCTCACGGCAACCGAATCATCTGGCGCAATTGCTGCTCGAGCTGCTTCTGCAGCTCATCCAATCGCGCGCGTTGTTGCGCAACCTGTGCCTGCGCCTGGGTCTGCACCTCGTTCACCCGGGCGCGCACCGGCCCCACCTTGTCGTTCACCAGCGCGTCCACGCGCTCCCGCATCTGGCGCTCGGCGGCCGCCACTTCTGCGCCAAGCACCGCGCGGAGGCGCGACGCGATCGCCTGATCGAGGTTCGAGCGCACGGCCAGATCGGGATGGTGCAGCTCGCCCGCGAGACGCGCCTCGACGTCGAGATTCGAGATGTCCGACACGGCGCGCCAGATGAGATCGCCGATCGTGCTGTTCGCAAACCCGGAATCGCGCGTCCAACGCACGTTCGTCGAGCGTATGACGAAACGCGCGTGGATCGTGTCGCCGTTGAGATTGAAGCCGAGCTGCGTCGCGGCGGCGCCCGGGTCGAGCCGCAGCGGAACGCTGGGCACTTCGAACGGCGGAAGCGTGATGCCGCCGACGGTCGCGCCGGCCGTATCGACGGGGATGCCGCGCAGGTGATTGAGCAGTCCAGCGGCCACGAGCTGCGGCCCGCTGGCGCCGAACGTCGTCGGCCGGCCGTACACCGCAGGATCGCTGGTGAGGCCGGTCAGCCGGCCGGCGTAGCGCTGCGGCTGTGCGGCGTTCGGATGCAGCAGAAACGAGAGCTCGGCGTTGCGCAGCAGAAAGCGCGGCAGGGCGCGCTCTGTGGGGAAGCGGATGTCTTCGCCGGAGCGGCGCACGCGCTTGGTGCCGGTCGTGGCGCGCGGCAGCAGGCCGGGCGGCATGTAGCGCCGCGCCAGCTGCGTCCAATACAGCACGCGCTCAAACGGCTGGATGGCGGCGGGTGCGAACAGCGCGGCGCCGACGGCCGGAGCATCGAGGCTCGGCAACTTGAGGAGGCTGCGCGCAAAGGCATAGTCTCGCCGGCGGGCGCTATCGAGACCAGCGAGCCCCGATTTCAGATCCGCAGTTCCTTGTGTGACATTTCTTTCCAGAGTCGTCACGCGACCGCGCGCGCGCTTCAGGCGATCGATCGCGCGGCGCGCCTCGTTCAGCGTCGCAAGATCGGTCGCGCGGGCATGCTTCAGCTGCTCGAGCGTGGCGCTCGCCGAATCGAGCGCGGGGCCGAGGCGCAGCGTGTCGAATGCCGCCTGCCAGGCGCGGCGGCTCGAGTCGGCCCGCGCGCCGAGCGCCGAGGCAGCGGAGATCGTGGAGAGCCGTCGCGGGTCGAGCGAATCGATGCTGACCTTGCCGGTCGCGAGCTGCAGCGCGGGAATCTGGAATTGGCTCGCCCAGTCGTGCGTCTCGGCGAGCACCCGCCCCGCGATTCCCTCGCCCGACGTCGTCGCGACGCGGCCGTCGGTCTGCCGCGGCGTGCCGAAACGCAGCCCGTTCGTGACGATGCGGTCGATGATGATCTTCTTTTCCGTCAGGGGGACGACGTCGAGATCGGCGACGATTTCATCCGCCTGGAGCAGGTTCTTGAACGGCTCGTGCGGGCTGGCGATCGTGAGCCCGCGGATCGTGACGTCACCATGGCGCAGGTCGAGGTGCACGTCCTGAATCTCGACCTTGGCGCCGAGCATTTGCGTACCGACGTTCTGCGCCTCGCGGCGCGCGATGCCGTCGGCGAACAGCCACCACAGCACGCAGGCAATCACGAACAGGACGAGCAACGGCCCGATCGCGCGCCAGCGGAAGACTTTTACGCTCATGGCCGGAACATCTTGTAGACGTTGTAGACCTTGGATGCCATGACCGCGCGGTACCATCTCGACTGCCGCACCCGCTCACCGATGGTCGCCCGATACCGGTTCACCGCCAGCCGCGTCACAAAGAACAGCGGCACCGCGAACAGCCCGGCGAATACGAGGCTGCCCAGGACGACGGAGTTGTTGAAATTTGTGAGCGGCACGATCGGCGTATTGTAGAACGACGTCCACAGCCCGCGCAGCGACGGCGCGAGCAGCAGGCTGTGCCCGATCCAGTCGAACAGCGGATCGAGCAGGAATCCGATCGGGATGAACAGTGCCCAGCCGAGCATGCCGCCGGCGAACGAGACGTTGAGCAGCACCAGCAACGCGAAGACGAGTGCGTTGTGCAGGTTCAGGAGCGGCGTGAGACCTAAAAATGAGCCGAGGACGATCCCGGCGGCGAGCTGGCCCGGCGTGCCCTCGGAATGCAGCGCGCCGAACAGCGACTGGATGAGCTTGATCAAGGCAAACATAAGCGAGCTTCCGCAATCGCCAGGATTTCCCGCAGCGCGGTGTGCCGTTCCTCATCACGCGTTCCGCGCAGCCGCGCCTCGAGTATCGGCACGATCGCCTCTTTGGACCGGCGGTTCACGAAAACCACAAAGCGAAAGCCGAATTTCTGCTCGTATTCGTCATTGAGATTCGCGAGGCGCAGGAAAAGTTCCGGCGGGGTCGTCCCCTGATCGTAGCCCTGCTCCTTGAACGATGCGGTCGAGACTTTGTCCGGGCGCTCGCCGATGCGTGGATGCCCATTGATGACCGCGATTTGTTCTGTCTCGGAAAGCGTGGGAATGATCTCTCTCGCCTTCTCGATGATGTCGCGGCCGGAGGCGTAGGGCCCCCGTTCCCGCAAGCGATCGAGGAGTGGGCCCGCCCGCTCGAACAGGCGGGTCAGCTCCCCCGATAGCTCGAGCACGAGAATGGCGACATCAACAACGGGATGTGATAACGGCGAGTGGTGTCGGTGATTTCGAAGTCCAGGGTGGCACGCTGTAGGAAGGCGGCCGTCCCTTTCTTCTTGTAATAAGCGCCCACTTCGAACGACAACCGATACGTCCCGGTGGTGATTCGGCCGTCGCCGAGCTCGGCGATGCGGCCGTCGGCATCGGTTTCCCGCGTTCCCTGTGCGACGTGTTGCGTGCCATCGAGCCGCCACAGCGTCACGGCCACGCCGGCGGCGGGCTCGCCGCGCGTGGTATCGAGGACGTGCGTCGAAATCGTTGGACGGTTAGTGTTGGGCATGCTCAAGATCCGCGTGGGAACCCTGACGTTCGCGGCGCGACTCGAAGAGCAGCACGCGCCGAAAACGGTGGCTGTGATTCGCAAGATGCTGCCGCTCAAGTCCAAGATAGTCCACTGCCGCTGGAGCGGCGAGTCAACGTGGATTCCCATGGGCGACAAGCAGCTCGGGCTCGATTTCGAGAACCACACCAGCCATCCCGCACCGGGCATGCTGCTGCTGTATCCGGGCGGGATCAGCGAGACCGAGCTGCTCTTTCCTTATGGATCCACGATGTTCGCGAGCAAGGTCGGGCAACTGGCAGGAAACCACTTCGCGACACTCACGCAGGGCCAGGAACAGCTGCCCGAAATCGGCCGGTTGACCCTCTGGGAAGGCGCGCAGGACATCACTATAGAAGAAGTGTGACTGCTCCTGACCTCGTGATCCGGGGCGGCACCGCCATCCTTCCTACGCGGCAGGCCATCGCCGACATCGCCATCACGGACGGCACCATCAGCGCCATCGGCAGTGAGGTCCACGGTGGAAAAGAAGTCATCGACGCAACCGGGCTCGTCGTCTTGCCAGGTGTCGTAGACGCCCATGTCCACTTCAACGAACCTGGTCGAGCCGACTGGGAGGGGTGGGAGGCGGGAACGCGCGGTGCGGCGGCCGGCGGCGTCACGACCGTCCTCGAAATGCCGCTTAACGCACATCCGCCCACGACCACGGCCGCGGCGTTCGACGAGAAGCTCGCGGTCGCCTCACGGAAAGCGCTCGTGGATTTCGGACTCTGGGGCGGCCTCGTCCCCGACAACCTCGACAACCTCCAGACCCTTCACCAACGTGGTGTTGTCGGCTTCAAAGCCTTCATGAGTCACAGCGGCATCGACGATTTTCAGCGCGTGCCGGACGGCGTGCTCGCGATCGGGCTCAAGGTGACCGCCCGTCTCGGCGCCATCGTCGGGGTGCACGCGGAGAGTCAAGAGATGCTCGAGACGGCGGGCGCACCGAATCCGCTCGCGTGGTGCCGCGCGCGGCCGGCCGCCGCGGAAGTCGACGCGATCCGCCGTCTGTTGGTCTGCATGCGTGGCGCGGGCAAGGGCGTGCGCGCCCACGTCGTCCACGTGAGCTGCGCCGAGGGATTGGCGGAAGTGGATGCGGCACGCAGCAAGGGCGTGTCGATCACCGCCGAGACGTGCCCGCACTACCTCGCGTTCACCGAAGCGGATTTCGAGCGGATGGGGCCGGCGCTCAAGTGCGCGCCGCCGATCCGTGACGCCGCGACGCGCGAAGCCTTATGGAAGGAGTTGCTCGCGGGGCGGGTCGACCTCATCGGCTCCGATCATTCCCCCTGCCCCGCCGCCGACAAAGAGAAAGGCGAGCACGATATCTGGCGGGCGTGGGGCGGCGTGGCGGGCATCCAGGCGACACTGCCCGTGCTGCTCACCGACGGAGTCCACGGTCGAGGCCTCACGCTCGAGCGTCTCGCGTATCTCACGGCGACCGCCCCGGCGCAGCTCTTCGGGCTCTTCCCCCGCAAGGGCGCCATCGCGGTGGGGGCCGATGCGGACTTCGCCATCGTCGATCCCGCGCGCGAATGGACACTCGAACGGGGCGAGCTACAGACGCGGAGCGGCGTCAGCGCCTACCTCGGCCGCTCATTCACGGGCAAGGTTGTACGAACGATCGTTCGTGGCCAAACGGTATTTGCGGATGGCGAGGTCGTGGGGAAACCGGGTTGGGGACAGCTCGTGAGGCCGAACCTTGCCAATTGACGTCGAGCTGCTCGCGCGCCGGCTCGACGAGCTGTACGCCATCGGCGATCGGGGGCTCTACGACTCGGCGTGGGCGACGGCGCTGGATCGCGTCGAACGGTGGATGAAAGACGCGGGCCTGAAGACGCGCCGAGATGCGGTGGGCAATCTCTGGGGACGCGCCGAAGGGACAGATAAAGGAAAGAGCATCGTCACCGGGTCGCATATCGACACTGTCCGCCGCGGCGGTCGGCTCGACGGCGCCCTCGGCATCGTGGGCGGGCTCACTGCCGTCGAAGCGTTGCTCAAAGAACAAGGCAAGCCGCGCCGCACACTCGAGGTGGTCGCGATCTGCGAAGAGGAGGGCTCGCGCTTCAGCACGAACTTCTGGGGCTCGAGCGCCATCACCGGCAGCATCGACCACGTGCCCGACGATATTGCCGCCGCGATGCGCGAGCGCGGGCTCAACCCACAGACGGTTGCGTCGGCTGCGCGCGACGACATCGACACCTTCGTCGAGCTGCACATCGAGCAGGGAGCGGTTTTGGAAGCGTCTGGAAAGCCACTCGCGGTCGTGAGCGCGATTGTCGGGACGGCGCATCTCGAGGTCGTCGTCACCGGACGAGCCGACCATGCCGGCACGACCCCCATGGCAATGCGGCACGATGCCCTCGCCGGGGCGGCGGCGATGATCCAGGCGATCGAGTCGATCGCGCGGTCGCTCGGCGCGCCGGCGGTCGCGACGGTCGGCAAGATTCGGGCACAGCCGGATCAGATCAACGTGGTGCCGGCTCGAGTCGTGTTCACCATCGATCTGCGTCACTCAGACTTGAATGGGCGACGAGCGCTGGAGGAGCGGATTCGGTCGTTGTGCCAAACGATCGCGTCCGAGCGGTCTCTCGTGCTCGAGCTGCGCGTGCTTCAGGAAGAGCCGCCAGTTCCCATGCACCCGGACCTGCGATCCGTCCTTGCGAGCGCGGCGAAGGAACTGGGCGTACAGGCGTCGGAAATGATGAGTGGTGCGGGACACGACGCCCAGGTGCTCGCTGCGCGCTGTAAGGTTGGGATGTTGTTCGTGCCGAGTATCGGAGGGCGCTCACACTGTCCTGAAGAAGCGACGAAAGCCGAGGATGTGGTGCTTGGGACGAAGGTGTTGATGCGAGCGTTGCAAAAAATCGCGTATTAGGATCAATCCACCGGCCGGTGACCTCAGACGCTATTTCAAGAATTCTTGAAATAGCCTCGCCCGGCTATATGAACCGCGCCAAGTCCGGCCCCGCGCTCGCAATTTTCGCCGCAATCTCCGGCCAATCGACCGCCAACGAAAAATCCTCGAATTCGAACCCCGGACCCACAGTGCAGCCGCTGAGGGTGTAAGCACCCGTCGATCGCGCCGCCTGCCACGTCCCGGCCGGCACGACGATCGTCGGGCGCGTCTCGCGCGCGACCGGCCCCAGGTGTAGGCGACGGAACCCGTTGTCGTCGAACAACAGCAACTCGATCGCATCACCTTCGTTGTAATGCCAGATCTCGTCCGACTGCACACGATGCCAGCGGCTGTCCTCGCCGGCCGCCAGCAAGAAGTAGATCGTCGTAATCGCCGCGCGCTCCACGTCGCGCGCGACCTGCCGCACCCGATGCGCCGACCGATACAGCTCGACGTAGTGCCCGCCTTCCGGATGCGGGCGCATGTTGAGGAGCTCGAGCAGCTCAGCCGCGCGCGGGTGCACCGAGCAGCTCCCGAAGCACATTCTCCGTCACAGTGCGTCGATAGTCGGCGGTCGATCGAACATCATCGATCGGCCGGATGTCGTCTGCTACCGCTGCAATCGCGCCTTCGATGTCGCCGCGCTCCAGCGCCGCTTCCGCGCGCCGCGCGCGCAGCGACACCTCGGCGACCGAGCCGATCGCAATGCGCGCCGGCTTGCGGCTGACCGCCATCACGACTTTCGAAATCGCCTGCGCCGCACGCGTGCCGACTTTGCGAAAGACGACGTCGCGGCCCTGCGGAAACCGCACCGCGGTGATCAGCTCATCAGGCTGCAGCGCGGTCTTGCGATAGCCGGTGAAAAACTGATCGATGGGAATCGAGCGCCGGTCCGTGACAACGACCGCGTCGTACGCGAGCAGCACGGGCAGCGTGTCACCGGCGGGCGACGCGTTCGCCAGATTGCCGCCCAACGTGCCGCGATTCTGGATCTGCGCGGCGCCGATGGTGCGCGCCGCGGCGACCAGTGCAGGCACATGCTGGCGCGCGTCGCGCGACCGAATGATTCCCGTGTACGACTCCGCAGCGCCGATTTCGAGCATCCCGTTGTGGCGTCGCACGCCCTTCAGCTCAGCAAGTGACCAAATATCGAGCACGGCGCTCGGCTGGGGCCGAAGCGTGCGCGCGTGGAGCATGACCATGAGATCTGTGCCGCCTGCGAGCGGACGGCATCCCGGAGTGGTTCGGTACAACCGCACTGCGTCCTGGAGGTCCTTGGGGCGGAGGAATGTCACGTCGTGCATGACAACACCGCCTCGATGATCTTCGTGTAGCCGGTACAGCGGCACAAATTGCCGGCGAGCGCGTCCCGCACCTCATCGGCGCTCGGTCGTGTGGTACGCTCGAGCAAGACGCGGGCCGCGAGCAACATCCCGGGGGTGCAGATCCCGCACTGGGCCGCGCCGTGCTCGATAAACGCTTGCTGCAGGGCCGTCAGCCGTCCGCCGTCAGCCACTCCCTCGACCGTCGTGATCTCGCGGCCCTCAACCTGCCCTACGGCTACGAGGCAACTATCCACGACTTCGCCGTCGATCAGCACCGAGCACGCACCGCACTCGCCTTCACCACAGCCTTCTTTCGTGCCGGTGAGTCGGAGGTCCTCTCGCAATACGTCAAGCAAACGACGTGTACCGACGACGTCGAGCGAAACCGCTGCCCCGTTCAGCGTGAAGCGCACGCGGCCAGAACCCTTTCAGGAGTCGCAGGGACTTCGTCGAGCCACACGCCGGTGGCATCGTGGATCGCGGCGATGATGGCGGGCGCAGGCCCGTCCATCGGCAGCTCGCCGATCCCTTTCGCCCCGAAGGGCCCACGAGAGTACGGGTTCTCGACCAGAATCGTGCGAATGCGCGGTGCGTCGAGCGCGGTGGGGATCAGGTAGGTGGCGAGGCGGTCGTTCTGATAGCCGCCGTCTTTCATCTTGATCTCCTCGATCGTCGCCCAGCCGACGGCCTGCAGGCAGCCGCCTTCGATCTGGCCTTCTGCCATCACCGGATGCAGCGCCTTGCCGCAGTCCACCGCCGTGACGAGATCCGTCACGCGGACTTCGCCCGTAGTCATGTCGACGTCGACATCGGCGATCGTGCACGCCCAGGCGTACACGGGATAGGCATCGCCGCGATAGGTCGCCTCGTCCCAATGAATCGAGTCGGGCTGGATGTACGATTTCTCCACCTTGAATGGAGGCCTCTCGCGCTTGAGCCGCTCCCTGATTTCCTCAGCCGCTTCCTGGACGAGCCGGCCGACGATCATCGCCGTGCGCGATGCGACGGTCGGCCCGGAGTCGGGAACGAGCGAGGTGTCCTGCGGCGCGAGGCTGACACGCTCGAGCGACATACCGAGCGCATCGGCGGCGAGCTGACAGAAGATCGTCTTCGTGCCCTGGCCGATCTCCGTCGAGGCCGTGAGAATGCGGAACGTCCCGTCCCCCAACGCCTCGAACCCGATGCTACCCTGCAGCTTCTTCTCCCCACTCCCGGTGAAGCCCGATCCGTGGAAAACGATGGAGAGACCACGACCGTGGCGGATCGGCGGTTGGGCGGTTGGGCGGTTGGGCGCTACGGCTCGGAGGGCTGTATCCAGTACCAACTCCGCGCTCACGCTCTCCGTGAGCTTCTGGCCCGTCGCCGTGGTGTCACCGAGGCGCAACATCCATTTACGTCGGAGATCCACACTCGACATCCCCAGTCGCTCGGCGACATGCTCGACCATCAACTCCGCGGCGAAGAGCGATTGCGGCGCGCCGAAGCCACGGAAGGCCCCGTTCGGCGGTGTATTCGTCGCCATTGCCCGCGCACGAATCCGCACGTTGGGACAGGAATAGGGACCCGTGGCATGGATCGCGGCGCGGGACAGCACCACCGGCGTGAGGGTGCAGTAAGCCCCGCCGTCGAGCACGATCTCGATATCCTGCGCGAGCAGCGTTCCGTCTTTCTTGACCGCCGTGCGGTGGGTGATCACGCCCGGATGACGCTTGGTCGTGGCGGCGAGATCTTCGTGCCGGTCGTAAATCAACCGCACCGGGCGGCCGGCCTTGCGGGCGAGCAACGCCGCATGAACCGCCACGATCGAGGGGTACTCTTCCTTGCCGCCGAACCCACCCCCGGTCTCGGCCTGCACTACGATCGCCTGTTGATCGGTCAACTTCAGGACCCGTTTCAAGGCACGGTGGACATAGTAGGGGCATTGCAGTGAACCGATAATCCGTATGGCACCATTCGCCTCGGGCATCGCGATTGCACCTTGAGGCTCGATATACAACTGCTCCTGAAGGCCTACCCGGAACGTCCGCTCTACCACGTCCACATCTTCCAGATCCTTCACACCCTCCACAACGTCGCCTTTCCTGATTTCAACGCTGCTGAAGACTTCGCTGGCATCGTCCAGATCAAAGACTGGCGGGGCGACGTCGTACTCGATCCGGATATGGCTCGCGGCCTCCTCGAGGGTGGCGCGGTCGGCGGCAGCAAGAAGCAGAATCGGCTCCTCGCGGTGCCGGATCTCGCGGTGCGCGAGCGCCGGCTGGTCATCGCGGATCAGTTGGATCACGTTCTCCCCGGGGATGTCGTCTGCTGTCACGACGACGACTCGTGACCAATCGAAGGCGGCGGGGTCCAGCGTAATGGACCGGATGGTGCCGCGGGGAATTGTGGACCGGACGGTCTTCCCGTACCACGCCCCCGGCACCGCGATGTCGTCGGTGTAGCGCGCGCGCCCCGTCACTTTGTCGGCGCCCTCGCGACGCGGGACGGAACGGCCGACCGCCGTGACTGGCGCGGGGGCGGGGGCGGGGGCGGGGGCGGGGGGCGGGCACATTTGCGGTAATATTGCCACAGAATGTGCCACACCGGGCGGGATTCTTCACCATCGCGCCATGGCACGACGGTTGCAATCTCCCACCGGCAGCGGCAGCACGTAGATCTCGGGGGGAAAAAGCCGGCAAAGGCGGAGCCAGGTAAACGCTGGTACCGCGCCGGCTGCCGCAGTGGCCGTGCACGGCCGCTGCGGACCCTCCCCACCAATGGGAGGGCTTGAGGGGCGGCTGGGAACCGCCGCGCGTGACCGCGCGGCATCCCGGCTCGCCCCGCTTCTTTCCCCGGGGACATCGTCGTAGCAGGAGCGCTACATTGCCGATCATGACCACTGCGCCAACGCGGTCGGGCTCCGGGCTTGCCGTCCATGCCCGCTTGGAGTCGGGGTTTGCGGAGATCCTGACCGCCGAGGCGCAACGGTTCCTCACGACTCTGGCGCGGGCCTGCGAGGGGCGCCGCCAGGAGTTGCTCGCGCGTCGCGTGGAGCGCCAGCGGCGCCTCGACGCCGGCGAGCGTCCCGACTTCCTGCCCGAGACGCGCGCGGTGCGCGAGGCGGCGTGGACTGTCGCGCCGATCCCCCCTGACCTGACCGACCGCCGGGTCGAGATCACGGGTCCCGTGGACCGCAAGATGATCATCAACGGGCTCAATTCGGGCGCGCGGGTCTACATGGCCGATTTCGAGGACTCGAACGCTCCCACCTGGCGCAACAATCTCGAAGGGCAGGCGAACCTGCGGGACGCGGTGCGCGGCACCATCGGGTTCACGAGCCCCGAGGGGAAGCGCTACGTCCTCGCGCCGCGCACGGCGACGTTGATGGTGCGGCCGCGCGGCTGGCATCTGGACGAAAAGCACGTCACCGTGGACGGGCGCCCGATCTCGGCCGCCCTCTTCGATTTCGGGCTCTGCTTTTTTCACAACGCCGCGGCGCTCATCGCGAAGGGAACCGGGCCCTATTTCTACCTGCCGAAGCTCGAGAGTCACCTCGAGGCCCGTCTCTGGAATGATGTGTTCAACCTCGCGCAGGACGAGCTCGGCATCCCCCGCGGTACGATCCGCGCGACGGTCCTGATCGAGACGATTCTCGCCGCGTTCGAGATGGACGAGATCCTCTACGAGCTGAGGAACCACTCGGCGGGCCTGAACTGCGGGCGCTGGGACTACATCTTCAGCTTCATCAAGAAGTTCAGGCAGCGCCCCGACTGCGTGCTCCCCGACCGCGCCCGCGTGACGATGGACCGTCACTTCCTCAAGTCGTACGTCGATCTCCTGATTCAGACCTGTCACCGCCGGGGCGCCCACGCGATGGGCGGCATGGCGGCCCAGATTCCCATCAAGCACGACCCGGCGGCGAACGAGGCGGCACTCGAGAAGGTCCGGCAGGACAAGCTGCGCGAGGTCCGCGCCGGGCACGACGGCACGTGGGTGGCGCACCCCGGGCTCGTGCCGGTCGCGGCGCAGGTGTTCGACGCCGCAATGCCCGGCCCCAATCAGCTGCACGTCGCGCGCGACGACGTGCGCGTCACGGCAGCGGACCTGCTCGCCGTTCCGGAAGGCGAGATCACCGCAGCCGGCCTCCGGACCAACGTGGACGTCGGGATTCAATACCTCGAGTCGTGGCTCCGCGGCGTCGGCTGCGTGCCGATCTACAACCTCATGGAAGACGCCGCCACGGCGGAGATCTCGCGGTCGCAGGTGTGGCAGTGGGTCCGTCACGGCGCACGCCTGGCTGATGGTCGCGTCGTGACGGAAGGGCTGGTGCGGCAGGTCATGGCCGCAGCGTTCCCAACCGAGAGTCTCGCCGCCAAGCTGTTCGGCGAAATGATGACCGGCGCGGAATTCCCCGAATTCCTCACACTCATCGCGTATGAGCACCTGGAGTAAAGGCATGATCAAGCACGCATTTGTGTCCGAGCTGGACCGACGGTGGCGCAGCGATCGGCGGTGGCAGGGGATCACTCGACCCTACACGCCCGACGATGTCTACCGTCTACGGGGGACGTTGGCGATCGAGCACACCCTCGCGAGCCACGGCGCGGCGCGCCTCTGGAAGCTGATGCGGGAGGAGCCCTACGTCGCCGCCCTGTCGGCCGTCACGGGAAACCAGGCGGTGCAGGAGGTCCGGGCCGGCCTCAAGGCGATCTACATAAGCGGCTGGCAGGTGGCGGCCGACGCCAACGACGCGATGACGATGTATCCCGACCAGAGCCTGTATCCCTCCGACAGCGTGCCGAACCTGCTGGTGCGCATTCAGAACGCGCTGCGGCGTGCCGACGAAATCCACCACATGAACGGCGACCACACGATCGACTGGTATGTACCGCTCATTGCGGACGCGGAAGCGGGTTTCGGTGGGGTGCTCAACGCCTACGAATTGATGAAGCTGATGATCACCGCGGGGGCGGCAGGCGTGCACTTCGAGGATCAGCTGTCGTCGGTCAAGAAGTGCGGCCACCTCGGCGGCAAGGTCCTCGTGCCGACGAGCGAGTTCATCACCAAGCTGATCGCGGCACGGCTCGCGGCCGATGTTTGCGGCGTGGACACCATCCTCATCGCCCGCACCGATGCGAATAGCGCCGGATTGCTGACGAGCGATATCGACGAGTACGACCGCCGCTGGTGCACCGGTGAGCACTCGCCGGAAGGCTTCTTGGTCATTCGAGACGGCGTGGAAGCGGCGATCGCGCGCGCCCGCGCCTATGCGCCCTACGCCGACATGCTGTGGTTCGAGACGGCCAAGCCGGATCTGGGCGAGGCTCGGCAATTCGCCGAGGCGATCCACAAGGGGTATCCAGGCAAGTTGCTCGCCTACAACTGCTCGCCGTCGTTCAACTGGAAGCGCCATCTCAGCGCAGCGCAGCTCGCGAGCTTCCAGCAGGAGCTGGGGGCGATGGGCTACAAGTTCCAGTTCGTCACGCTATCCGGCTTCCACGCGCTGAACCACGCCATGTTCGCGCTGGCGCAGGATTACAAGGAACGGGGCATGGCGGCGTACGCCGATTTGCAGTCCGAGGAATTTGCCGGCGAGCGCGATGGGTACGAAGCCGTCAAACATCAGGAGTTCGTGGGCGTCGGATACTTCGACGAGATCACCCAAATCGTGCACGGCGGCAGGAGCTCCACGGTCGCACTCGAGGGCTCGACCGAGAAGGCCCAGTTCGTGAGTTGACAACCCCTTAGCTGTCCCTAGGCTAAGGGGATGAAAACCCTCCGTAACTACGTCGGCGGCGAGTGGGTCACACCCGCCGCCACGGAATACCTCGACCTGACGAACCCCGCCACGGGCGAGCAACTCGGCAAGGTGCCGCTCTCCGGCGCGCGTGATGTGGACGCCGCGGTCGCGGCGGCGCAGACGGCATTCGTCAAATGGCGGCAGGTGCCCCCGGTCGTCCGCGCGCGGTATCTCTTCAAGCTCAAATACTTGATGGAAGAGCATTTCGAGGAGATCGCGGCTACGGTCACGCGCGAGCACGGCAAGACGCTGGATGAGGCACGCGGGTCCGTACGGCGCGGCATCGAAAACGTCGAGCATGCCTGCGGCATTCCGGCCTTGATGATGGGCAAGACGCTCGAGGACGTCGCGAGCGGTATCGACTGCGAGTACGTGCGCCAGCCGCTGGGCGTCTTCGCGGCCATCACGCCGTTCAACTTTCCGGCGATGGTACCGTGCTGGTTCTGGCCCTATGCGATCGCCACCGGCAACACCTTCATTCTCAAGCCGAGCGAGCAGGTCCCGTTTTCGTCCACCCGCATTCTCGAGCTGGTGCACGAAGCCGGCATCCCCGCCGGCGTGCTGAACCTGGTGCACGGCGGCAAGGAGGCGGTGAACGCGCTGCTCGCCCACCCCGGCATCGCGGGTATCTCGTTCGTCGGCTCCTCGCCGGTGGCCAAGCACGTCTATCAGGAAGGCGCCAGGCACGGCAAGCGCGTGCAGGCGCTGGGGGGCGCGAAAAACCACGTCATCGTGATGCCGGACGCCGACATGGACCGCGCGGTGGCGAACATCAGCGAGTCGCTGTTCGGGTGCGCGGGCCAGCGCTGCCTCGCCGGCAGCGTCGTGGTCGCCGCGGGCAAGGCCTACGAGCCGTTCCGCGACAAGCTCCTGAGCGCAGCGAAGGATCTGCGCCTCGGTTACGGCCTCGAGCCCGACGTGAACATGGGCCCCGTCATCTCGGCAAAGCACAAGGAGAAAGTGCTGTCGTACGTCGAGGCGGGGCGGAAGGAAGGCGCGACGCTGCTGCTCGATGGTCGGGCGACGAAGGTCGAGAAGCACCCGCGTGGTCATTTCGTCGGCCCGACCGTCTTCGACGGCGTGCAACCCGACATGACGATCGGCAAGGAAGAGATCTTCGGGCCCGTCGCTGCGGTGACGCACGTCAGCAACCTGGACGAAGGAATCGAGATGGTGCAGCGGTCGGGCTTCGCCAATGCGACGTCGATCTTCACGCAGAGCGGCAAGGCCGCGCGGGAGTTTCGCTATCGGGTGGGCGTCAGCATGATCGGCGTCAACATCGGCGTTGCTGCACCGATGGCATTCTTCCCCTTCGGCGGAACGAAGGGGTCATTCTTCGGTGATCTAAAAGCCCACGGACAGGATTCGATCGAGTTCTATACGGACAAAAAGGTGGTCATTTCGAGATGGTAAAATGAGAAAAGTCATTGGTGGCCTCATCCAGATGTCTAATCCGGTAAACGACTCCGGCGCATCCGTTACCAAGATCCGGGACGCCATGCTCGACAAGCACCTTCCTTATATAGAGGAAGCGGGCAAGAAGGGCGTGCAGCTGCTCTGCCTGCAGGAGGTGTTCAACGGCCCCTACTTCTGCCCCAGCCAGGACGCCAAGTGGTGCGACATCGCCGAGCCGATTCCCGGACCGACGACCGCGCTGATGCAGCAGCTCGCCAAGAAGCACGAAATGGTGATCATCGTGCCGATCTACGAGCGCGAGATGGCCGGCGTCTACTACAACACGGCGGCCGTGATCGACGCCGACGGCAGTTACCTCGGCAAGTACCGCAAGAACCACATTCCGCACACCGCCGGCTTCTGGGAAAAGTTCTTCTTCAAGCCGGGCAACCTCGGCTATCCCGTCTTCAGGACGCGCTACGCCACGATCGGCGTGTACATCTGTTACGACCGTCACTTCCCCGAAGGTGCGCGACTGCTCGGCCTGCACGGTGCCGAGATCGTGTTCAATCCGTCCGCGACGGTGAAGGGGCTGTCGCAATATCTCTGGAAGCTCGAGCAACCGGCGCACGCCGTGGCCAACGGCTACTTCATGGGGTGCAGCAATCGCGTCGGCACCGAGGCGCCGTGGAACATCGGGCAGTTCTACGGCTCGAGTTACTTCGTGGATCCGCGCGGCAACTTTCTCGCCCAAGGCAGCGAGGACAAAGACGAGCTGGTCGTCGCCGAGATGAACCTCGACATGATCGAGGAGGTGCGGCGCACCTGGCAGTTTTTCCGCGACCGGCGGCCCGAGACCTACGACGACATGGTCCGCCAGCTTCCCTGATGGCGCTCCTGATTCGCGGCGGCCGCATCATCACGGCCACGGAAGACTTCACCGGCGACATCTACGCCGAGCACGAGACGATCACGCGAATCGAGCCGCAGATCGATCCGCGGCTGGTGGCTCCCGGAGCGGAAGTCATTGAAGCGCGGGGCAAATACGTCTTTCCGGGATTCATCGACCCGCACGTGCACATCTATCTCCCCTTCATGGGCACCTACGCTGCCGACGATTACGAATCGGCCAGCAAAGCGGCGCTGGCGGGCGGAACCACGACGCTGATCGAGATGATCTGTCCCGGCCAGGCCGACGAGCCGGTGGCGGCGTTCGAGCTGTGGAAGTCCAAGGCCGAGAAGCTGGCCGCGGTGGATTACACGTTTCACATGTCGGTCGTGCGCTTCGAGCAGCACATCCGCGAGCAGTTTCGCGAGATCGTCAAGGCCGGGGTTGCCTCTTTCAAGGTATTCCTCGCTTACAAAGGGGCACTAAACCTGTCAGATGGCGATTTGTTTGAAGCAATGCGATTGGCCAAAGAGTTGGGCGTCATCGTGACCGCGCATTGCGAGAATGCGGATGCGATCGACGCGCTGCAGAAATCGCTGCTCGCGGCCGGCAAGACCGGCCCGGAGTGGCACGGCCCCTCCCGGCCCCCGATCGTCGAGGCGGACGGCGTTCACCATCTCTGCACCTTTGCGGAGCTGCTCGGCACTCACGTCTACATCGTGCATACGTCGTGCGAGCCGGCGGTGCGAGCGGCACTCGCCGCGCGGCAGCGCGGGGTGAATGTGTGGATCGAATCGGTCATCCCGCATTTCGTGCTGGACGAGACGTACGCCGCGCAGGGCGGGTTTGACGGGGCCAAATACGTGATGTCCCCGCCGCTGCGCGCCAAAGCCAATCAGAACGTGCTGTGGACCGGCGTGAAATCGCGCGACATCAGCACGATCGCCACCGATCACGCGCCGTTCCGTTTCGCCGACCAGAAGACGATGGGACGGGATGCGTTCACGAAGATTCCCAACGGCATCCCGTCAGTTCAGGAGCGGGTGGATCTGGTCCATACCTGCGGCGTCGCCGCCGGCCGGCTGACATTGCAGACGATGGTGGACGCCTGCTCGACACAGGCGGCCAAACTGTTCGGTCTCTATCCGAAAAAGGGCGCGATTCAGCTGGGCAGCGACGCCGATCTGGTCGTCTATGATCCGGGCTATCACGGCAAGTTCTCGAAGGAATGCAGCTTCTCGAACGCGGATTACAACGCGTACGAAGGATGGGAGCAGAAGGGACGCGCGAGCGCGGTGACCGTCCGCGGTCAGATTCAAGCACGCGATGGCGAGTTCGTCGGCACGATCGGCCGTGGCCAATTCTTGAAGAGGGAGCCAACACACTGATGGACTCGCAGACCGTCCGCCAAAAGCATAAGGAGTTTCTCTTCCCCTGCGTAGCGAACTACTACGCCGAGCCGGTCGTCATCACCGAAGCGCACGGGTCGAACGTCAAGGATCTCGACGGGCGCGAGTATCTCGACTTCTTTGGCGGCATCCTGACCGCGGGCATCGGGCATTCGCATCCGGAATTCGTCAAGCGAATCCAGGATCAGGTCGCGCGTCTGGTGCACACCTCCAGCGTCTATCCGACCGAGGAGCAGGTTCGCGTCGCCGAGCGGCTCACGCAGATCACGCCCGGAAAGCTCAAGAAGAGCTTCTTCACGACGAGCGGCACCGAAGCCGACGAAACGGCGGTCATGCTGGCGAAGATCTACACGGGCCAGCAGGAGATCATCGCGCTACGCCACAGCTACGCCGGCCGCAGCCAGGGTGCGATCGCGATCACCGGGCAGCAGCCGTGGCGCGTCCTGCCGACCCAGATCGCGGGCATCAAACACGCGCTGTCGCCCTATTGCTACCGCTGCCCATTGGGGCTCGAGTATCCCGATTGCGGCATCCGCTGCGCGCAGGACATCGACGACCTGATCAAGACGACGACGACGGGCCGCCCCGCCGCGTTCATGGCGGAGCCGATTCAGGGCGCGGGCGGGTTCATCACGCCGCCCAAGGAGTACTTTGAGATCGCGGTCGGAATCATTCGCAAGTACGGTGGCGTGTTCATTTGCGACGAAGTGCAGACCGGCTGGGGGCGCACCGGCGACACGTGGTGTGGCATCGAGCATTGGGGCGTGGAGCCGGAGATCATGACGTTCGCGAAATCGATCGCCAACGGCTTCCCCGTGGGCGCCACCATCGCGACGGAAGAGGTCGCGAACGCGTTCACCGGACTGTCGCTGTCGACCTTCGGCGGCAACCCGATCTCGATGGCCGCAGTCGACGTGACGATGGACGTCATGCAGCGCGAGAACACGCCGCGGCGCTCCGCCGAGCGGGGGAAGCAGCTGCGCGATGCCCTGGAGGAGTTCAAGAAGCGGTTTGCTTGTATCGGCGATGTACGGGGAATGGGGTTGATGCAGGGCATCGAGTTCGTCGAGGACCGCAAGACCAAGGAGCCGTCACCCAAGAAGACGACCGCATTCCTCGAAGCCGCCAAGCGTCAGGGCCTGCTGATCGGCAAGGGTGGGTTGTACGGCAACGTCATCCGCATCGCGCCCTCGATGCTCATCAGCAAGTCGGAAATCGACGACGGCTGCAAGCGGATGGAGCGCGCGCTGGCCGAGGCTCAATGACGCTCGCCAACGCAGATCTGCTTCCGGTGCCGGAGGACCGGCGCACGTGGAACTGGTGGCACATCGCGTCGCTGTGGATCGGGATGGCGATCTGCATCCCGACCTACACGCTGGCCTCGGGACTCGTCGATCAGGGATGGACCTGGCAGGCCGCGGTCGGGGCCGTGGTGCTGGGCAATTGCGTCGTGCTGCTGCCCATCGCGCTCAATTCGCACGCCGGCACGCGCTATGGGATTCCCTTCCCCGTGCTGGCGCGCGCCTCGTTCGGCGTGCTCGGCGCCAACGTTCCGGCGATTCTGCGGGGCCTCGTCGCCTGCGGCTGGTTCGGCATTCAGACGTGGATCGGCGGGTGGGCGATCTACAAGTTGATCGAGGTCATGTGGCCCGGCATCGCGACGCTGCCGCAATTGTTACCCGCGTTTGTCGGCCTCAATACCGGTGAATTCCTGTGCTTCATGGTGTTCTGGGCGATGAACGTGTGGATCGTCTTGCGCGGAATGGACTCGATCAAGTTCCTGGAGACGTGGGGCTCGCCCTTTCTCCTGGCCGTCGGCGTTGCGCTGTTTGTGTGGGCGGCGGTGCGCGCGGGGGGACTCGGCCCGATGCTGGAGAATCCTGGCGGTCAGGCGGTCGGGCGGTCTGGCGGTCTGACGAGGGTTTTTGGCGCCGGTTTGACGTCCGCGGTGGCATTCTGGGGCACCATGGCGCTGTCGATTCCCGACTTCTCGCGCTATGCACGGTCACAACGCGACCAGGTCATCGGCCAGGCCGTTGGACTGCCGGCAACGATGGCGTTGTTCGCATTCATCGGCGCCGCCGTCACGAACGCCACCCTGGTCATCTTCGGCACGCGCATCGCCGATCCGGTCGCGCTGCTGGCGCGGATCGGTGGGCCGCTGA
>DASPXD010000159.1:0-4058 GCA_035637435.1 Gemmatimonadales bacterium | reverse complement strand
CGCCAGAAGGCGTCGCCGCTGGTCACGCCTCCGCCGTAGCCCCGCAGCGTGCCCGGCCCGCCGAGGTACCAGTCGCTCTGAACCGGGACGCGGCCCGCTGACATACCCCCGGCCAGCTCGATGGCCGCTGCACTCTTCCCCACCGGCGTGCTGACGCGCCACGTGCCGCTCGCTCGCGCAAAACCGAACGTCCCTGCCCCACCGTCCAGGGTGACATCGGTCGACATCTGCACGTGCTCGGGATCGATGCCACGTTGCACGCGTACAGTGAGCACGGCGCCGATCTGATCCGCCGAGTCGGCGGTGATGTTGGGGCGGAACACGTGATCCTCGTGGATCGCATGCGCGAACGAGAAGTCGGTGCGCTGCAGCGCGCGACGTTGCCGTTCGGCGTACAGCCGCAGCGAGAAGCGCTGCGGCAGCGTCACCGGCGGCACGACGGTCAGCTCCACGCCCGCGGCCCGGAAGTAATCGCCGTCGTCGCGGCCCAGCACGAGCGCACCGAGCGAATTGCCGATGCCAAGGGAGCGCGCCGCCGGATCGACGGCGGCAAGCCGCCAGTACCCGGCGAGGCGAACGCGCGCCGCACCGGTTTCGCGCACCAGACCGGCTGCGAGATCGGGGTGGCCGTCCGACGTCGCTATGCGACCCGCTCCATCGAGGCGCAGCCGGCCCAGGTCGAGCTCGCCGCGCGCGCCAAGCGAGAGTCCTTCGACGCGGTTGTAGCGCGCCAGCCCCCAGCGTGGCGGCCGCGCTTTGAACTGCCATGGAGCCGCCGGCAGTTTGCCGAGCCCGCGGGTCAGCTCCTCCATCTCACCCTGCGAGATGAGGGTGTCGTTGGTGGATCCAAACGAGGGCGGCAGCGCCGTGCTCGCGATCAGCGCTGCCGTGTCAGTCGGCATGTTTACGCGGACGGCCAGGCAGTGGCCGTTCCTGCATTTGCACGAGATGCCTTCCTCGCGCGCGTGACAGGCCGCACGCGCAATCGAGTCTTGCTCCGCTGTTGCCGCCGGCGGGCGGGGGGCACGGCGGAGCGCCGTGTCCCCGTTGACTTCGTATTCGTCGTACAGGAGCTCGTAGCGCACCGGCATCTGCAGGAAAGAGCCGGCCGTCGCGACCGCGTCCATGGCGATCAGCCGGGGCATCCACCAGCGGCCCGACCAGAGTCCATAATCGATGGTCAGGAACCGCACCTCGGCCCGAATCGGCTTGACGAACCCGGGAATGCCCTTGTCGTCCTCATCCGCCAGATCCTGTTCAAAGTCGAAGGGACGCGCGGGGCGGATCAACGCGCGCACGACCGCGTGCGACTCCTCGTCGATCCAGAACGAGCCCGACACGAGGCGGAAATCGAGCCGGCGCGGCATCACGCGCAGCTCGCGCAGCGTGATCGTGCGCCCGTTGGCAAACACCACGACACTCGAATCGCCGGTCGCAAAGCGATAGTTCGCCTCGCTACCCGGCGCCAGCGGGTGCTGGAATGCGATGTCGTGTTTCTCACGGGTAGAGTCGTCACGGGGCGAAGCGTTGAAGCCGATCGTGAGGCGATCGTCCGCGGGGTCGAATGCGTAGTCGCCGGCATTGCGCTTGAGGTTCGGCAGTGTCGGCTTTGGAACGGCGGCGGGCACCGCTTGCCGCGCACCGATCACCGTGATCTGCGCGATGGAGTCACGCCGCCAATCGATGCGCAGCGCGATCTCGCGGCGGTAGAGCATGCGGTCGCGCCGCAGCGCGCGGATGCCCACGCCAATGCGCTCACGCACCGTCGTGCGATAGGCGGTGATGGAGCGGTCGATGGTTTCACGCCGCGACCGGGCCGCCGCGACGAGCCGGCGCGCACCGGCGTCGAGATACGCGCTGCTGTCGCCGGACGGTGACTGCACGGCGAGGACGGCGGTAACGAGGATTACGAAGTGCACGTAGGGCTCTGTACGAAACCAGGTGAAGGATAAGATTCAGGAATGATCCACACCTATTGGCAGGCGAGCCGCGCTCCCCGCTACAGCCTGCTCTTCGCCTTGCCGTTGTTGATCATCTATCAGGTGCTCTCGGCGATCGTGCCGCCGGGGCCCGGCGGCCTGGGTATCCGCAACGGCGCGGACGTGCTGCTGGAAGCGGTGTTCATCTGGCTGGCCGGCGTCTGGGGGCCCCGGCTGTTCATGCTCTGTCTCATCGGCGCCGGCGCCTGGCTGATCGCCAAGGACATACGCGCCAATCGCGGCAATCTGAAACCCGGTTTCCTGCCTGGAATGCTGCTCGAGTCGGTCTGCCTGTCTCTCGTCTTCGGGATCGTGGTGGGGGGCCTCACCGCGGCGTTGCTAGGCGCGCCACCGCCGCCCATGAGCCTCGGCCTGAGCGGCCAACAGCTGGGCCGCTGGACGTTGCTGATGCTCTCCATCGGCGCCGGAATTTACGAAGAGCTGCTGTTTCGCGTCGTGTTGGTCGGCCTGATTGCGTGGGGCGCCGCCAAGCTGCTCGGCTGGCGGCCCCTCGTCGCAGGCATCGCCGCAACCGTGCTCGGCGCGTTGATCTTCTCCGCTTTCCACTATATCGGCCCGTATGGCGATCGCCTGGACGTCTATTCCTTTGTATTCCGCACGATCGCCGGACTCTTCTTCAGCGGTCTCTATCTGCTGCGGGGGTTCGGCATAACCGCATGGACCCACGCACTCTACGACGTTTTCCTGTTGCTGCGTTAGTGAGTTTTGTATCTTAGTGGCGCCATGAAACCCCATGCCTTACGAATCGGCGCCCTCCTCCTGATCGCCCTGGTGAATGCTTGCGGAAAGAAATCGAGCAAGCGGGCTGAGATCGTCGAGTGCAGCTCGATCTCGCTCGACGCGAAGGGGACGACGCAGTGCCTCGTGGGCCTGTATCACTGGACAGTCGCCGACGCGCAGCGGGCGGCGACGGATCGAGCCCGCGAGCTCGATTCGATCAAGACCTGGCAAATGGATTCGGTTTGGGCGCGCGGCTTGGCGAAACACAAACGGGATCTGCAAAGCTGCGCCAAGAGCGACGATGCACTCAGGAGCTGCCTGCTCGTCGCCGGGTGGCCTCTGTCCCGGGTGCAGACGGCGCAGGATTCGATCTGGAATCACGATCTCGCGAGCCACCGCCGCGAGCTGCAAGCGTGCGCGGCCAAACGCGACATGAACCTCTCGTCCTGTCTCACGCTCTACTACAAATGGGATTCCGAACGGGCGATCGCCACGGCGGATTCTGTCGCGCGCGTCCGCCTGGGCGGGATACCGCAGCGCCGCAGTCGCTAGGGCTGACTGAGAATCCTGAAAACCGCGCCCTCTCCCTGATCCGAAGCCACATATAGCGATCCGTCGGGCCCCACCGCCACTCCCGTCGGCCGGTAGCGCGCGCCCTGTGGGGTGACGACCGCACCCGCAAATCCGTCGGCGAATACCTCCGGCGCGCCGGTCGCGATGCCTCGCGCAAACGGCACGAACATCACTTTGTAACCGGCTTCGGGCAGCGGGCCGCGGTTCCAGGAACCGTGGAATGCGATGAACAGCCCGCCACGGTACTTGATCGGAAAGTGCCGGCTGTTGTAGAAGGTCATGCCGTCAGGCGCCCAATGCCCGGGGAACGCGACGACGGGCCGGGGCACCGACTCGCAGCGGCCTACCGTTTTGCCGTCTCCGCCGTACTCGGGCTGCAGCACTTGTTGTCTGCGCCGCCCGTCGTAGTAACAGTACGGCCAACCATAATCGCCGCCCGCTTCCAGTCGGAAGACCTCCTCCGCCGGCAGCTCGGCGCTCTGTGCGTCGTTATAGAGTTTGGGCCAGTTGGCGGCGAGTTGATCGCGTCCGTGTTGAGCGGCGAAGACTGCGCCCGTACCCGGATCCACGGCCAGCGCGACGGCGTTCCGAATGCCCGTCACAAACCGCTGGCCGTCCAACTGTGTCTGGTTGCCGTGGCGAGGGTCGAAACGCCAGATACCACCGGCGATGTCGAGCAACGCGCAGGGATCCTGGCCCGGTGACTCCGGCATGCGATCGTGCACCTGGCAGGAGTTGGAGGGCGCACCGACGTTGACGTACAGC
>DASPXD010000158.1:0-16680 GCA_035637435.1 Gemmatimonadales bacterium | reverse complement strand
GAGCAGCGCGACGCTGGGAGCGGTGAGCCTGCTGAACGGACTCATCACGACCGACGGCGTGGTGGCCATCGCGAACAGTACGCTCGGCGACGGCTACGTCGCGAGTGACGCCGAGGGATCGAGTCTCGCGAACCTGATCGTAAACGGGACGGCAGTATCAGACCCCGCTCCCAACTCGCGCATGGACCTGCCCGGTGTCGGCTACGTGGTGCTGAACGAGCAGAGCGTGACGGGCGACGGCGTGAGCACGAGCGGCATCACGGTGAACATGATCCATGTGGTGCTGCAACAGCCGATCCTCGGGATCTTGGGCCAGGTGATCGGTTACCAGACGGTGGGGAATATCATCGTCGGGTCGGCGTCGAGCAGTGTGAACTAGCCTCGGCGCTCACCGCCGCTGGCAAAGCATGCCCGTCCCGGGTGACGCGATACGCGCCGCCCGGGACGGGTTTTTCTTGGGTTGCTTACTCCTCGGATGGTCGGATCCAGCCGAGACGCGATTCCGAGTCGGCGTCGTGCCATGCCCGGCGCGCCCGCACCAGCAGATCGCTCGCGCTGCCCGGGGCGTACGCGAAGTTACCGACCGCGTCGTAGCCGGCGCGCAGCAGGAACGACGGGACGGCGCCGGCGGCGTCGTGCGAGCGACGTCGCATCTCGCCGGCGAGCCGCTGCGCGAGCCGGATCGCGCCGGTGGTGTCGGTCCGGGGCGCGACGACGGCGAACTCCGCGGCGGCGATCCGGCCCGACACGTCCGAATGTCGCACGCCGCCCTTGATCGCCTGGGCGCAGAACGCCGTCACGTCGGCCAGCGCGTGGTCGTCCTCCACCTCGATCGCGAGCACGAGGCACGCGAGCGCGCCGTGCGCCCGCACCGACAGCGCCCCCAACTCCTCAACGCGCCGCGAGAGCCCCTGGAGGTTGTAGAGGCCCGTCTCGCGATCGACGTGGCTGCTCGATTGCATTTGTTCCGCCAGGGTCTTGAGCTGCGCGTAGGTGTCGAGTTTGATGAGCAGCTCGGCGACGTCGAGCGGCTCGCCCAAGACATCGGAGGCGCCGGCGCGCAGCACGGCGAGCCGTGCGTCGCGCGACGCGAGTGCGCCCACGATGAAAATGGGCGTGTGCGGCGTGACGCGCGGCGCGGCGCGCAGCAGCCGGCACAGCTCGGCAAGCTCCATGTCGGGAAGAGTGGCCGCGGCGACGATCGCGTCGGGCGCGGTGCGGCGCACGGCTGCCAGCGCGGCTTGAGCCGACGGCACGCGCACCACGGCGTACGCGCCGGCCTCGAGCGCCCCGGCCACCGGGTCGAGCGACTGCCCGTTCGCACTGACGATCAGGACCACGCCCATGTCGTTGATCCGGCGACTGCAAGATTCAGTCCGACCAACCCTTTGGATTACAGGGATTTCCCCAGGCGAGGATGGGAATTGCCCCTACAACGGGGCGGCGGCATCTACCTGAGCGGCCTGGTGCGCTACGCGATTCGGGAGGGTCTCGTGAATCTGTGATCCGGGTTTACCACGCCCCTCGCCGGCCGAGCATCACGGCGGGCGTGAGCAGCATGATCTTCAAATCCTCGAGCGTCGAGCGGTGGCGGATGTACTCGAGATCATAGCTGAGCTTGTGCCGGACATCGTCCACGCTGCTGTCGTACGACCGGTTGATCTGGGCCCAGCCCGTGATCCCGGGCAGAACGCGCTGGCGTTGCGCGTATTCGCGTATCTGGTCGCGCAGGAAAGCAAAAATCGTGGGCTGCTCCGGGCGCGGGCCAACGATATTCATGTCGCCCACCAGGACGTTCCACAACTGCGGCAACTCGTCGAGCCGGAGCTTGCGCAGCACCCTCCCCACTGGCGTGACACGCGGATCGTCGCGCAACGCCCAGACCTCCACCGGCGCGCCATCGTCCGCGCGCATGGTGCGGAATTTGTACATCACGAACGTCCGGCCGCCGTGGTCTGCGTGGCGCCGGGCGTTGCCGCCCTCGTTGCCCAGCGCCCGCCGGTCGAGGCCGATGCGCTGCTGCGCGAACAGGACGGGCCCACGAGACGTCAGCTTGATCAATACCGCAATGGTGATCATCAGCGGCAGGGCAAGAACCAACGCCAGCGTTGCAATGACGAGATTGAGTACGCGCCGAGCTCCGTCACCGTCGCTCTGCGGCGCGACGACGGCCCAAGTGAACGGACGCAGCCCAGGAAGCGTCATGCCCCCCTGACTCGCAAAGCCTGTGCCGCTTCAAGGGGATGTGCGGTCTTGATGCCACATGGCACGGCTGCCGCTTGTAGTAGGCGTGCGACGGCGTGGCGAAGGCCTCGATGAAGACGTGTGCGGTATAGGTCTTGCTGCGTGAACGTTTGATGAATTCAAGGCCTCTTCCGGCGATCCGCAGTCAGTCGGCGCCGGTCCTGCGGCGCGGTAATGGTTCTGCGGCGCCGAGTCTCCCCGAATCCGAATCGGGTCCTGATTGGCGTCGCCTCGCCAGCGCGCTGCTCCGCTTCAAGTGGATCGTGCTCCTCATGGTGGTGTTGGGCTTGGGCGGGGCCGTCGTGGCGACCCGTCTGCTGCGTCCGATCTACAGGGCGCAGGCGAACGTCTGGGTCGACGTGCCGGACCGGCGCGGTGACCCGCACGCCGACACTCGGGGCCCGATCCGGCAAGGCGCGCTGCTCGACGCCGATGCGTGGGTGGAACTGTTGCGGTCCTACGTCGTGATGGACCAGGTCGTGCGAGACCTGCGTCTCTACCTCGATGTGAAACGACTCGGCGACCGTCCGAGCTTCGCCGGTTTCAGCGTGAGCGACGATTTCCGCCCGGGCGAGTACCGCCTGAACATCTCCGATAACGGCAGGCAGTACACGTTGACCTCCGCCGCAGGACTGACGCTCGAGCGCGGAACGGTCGGGGATTCTGTCGGCAGCCGGTTCGGCTTCCGGTGGGTCCCCGCCCCGGGGACCCTGCCGGCCGGGCGCAGCGTCGAGTTCTCCGTGATGCCGCCGCGCGACGCCGCGACGCGGCTCGGCGAGGAACTGCAGGTCCAGATGGACATGAACGGCAACTTCCTGGCACTGGAGCTGCGCGGCACCAGCCCGGTGCTCATTTCCAAGATTCTGAACGCCGTGACCCAGCGCTACGTGGAAGTAGCCGCCCAGTTGAAGCGCGAAAAGCTCACCGAGCTGACGAAGATTCTCGAAGACCAGTTGACGACCGCCAAGCGGAATCTGGACGAGGCCGAAGACGCGCAGCGGCGCTTCCGCACCCGCACCATCACGCTGCCGTCCGATCAACAGCGCCCCGGAGCGGCCGCCGAGACCCGTGACCCGATCCGGGCGAGCTTCTTCGATATGGCGGTCGAGCGCGACCAGCTGCGACGGGACCGTGACGCACTCGAACGTCTGCTGACGCAAGCCGGGGGACTACAGACGGACGCGTTGTCCGCCATCGGGTCGGTGCAGCATGCGCCCGAGCTATCGAACGCGCTCAAAGAACTGAGCGACAAGCAAGCGCAGGCACGCACCTACCGGTATCACTACTCCGAGGCCTATCCGCCGCTGCAGCACCTGGCGGCCGAGATCACGGAGCTGCAGGAGCGCACGATCCCCACGCTCGCGCGCGCTCTCTCGTCGCAGCTGGCGGACCGTGAGTCGGAACTCGAGCGGCAGGTGAACACCGCATCGAACGATCTGCGCCAGATTCCCGGCCGAGCCATCGAGGAAGTGCGCTTGAATCGCAATGCCGAGCTGAAAGAGCAGACGTATACCCAACTGCAGCAGCGTTACGATCAGGCCCGGCTCTCCGCGGAGGCCACAGTTCCGGATGTCCGGATTCTCGATCCGGCCGTTGTGCCGCAGCGCCCCGTCAAGAACACGGCGCCACGCCTCCTGCTCATGGGACTCGTGGCCGGCCTCGGGCTCGGTGTGCTGGGCGCGATCGTCCTCGACCGCGCGGACACCAGAGTACGGTACCCGGAGCAGGTGTCGCGCGACCTTGGGGTGCCGATCCTCGGCGCGGTGCCGCACCTGCGTGCCAAGGAATCGGTGGAAGTCATCGAAGCGCTGCGTGGCCTGCGCCTCAACGTACTCCACGAGTACGGTGCCGAAACGCCCGTGCTCTTCACGGTAACGAGCCCTGGACCGGGCGATGGGAAGTCGTTCTTGTCGGCCAATCTGGCGCTCGCGTTCGCCGATGGAGGCCATCGCACGCTGCTGATGGACGGTGACATCCGCCGTGGCACGCTGCACCGCCGCTTCAAGGCCAACCGCCGGCCCGGCCTCGTCGATTATCTCCGTGGGGAAGCCGGGATCGGGCGTGAGCTCATCGTGCAAGAGACGCCGTACCCACAGCTTGCATTCATCGGCTGTGGCACGCGTACGCAACGCGCTCCGGAGGTCCTGGGGTCGCCGGCCATGACTCAACTCCTCGCCGAGTTGCGCGAGCAGTATGACGTGATCGTGGTCGACAGCCCGCCGCTCACGGCGGGAGTCGATCCGTTTATCATTGGAACGGCGACGGGTTCGCTGCTGCTCGTGCTCAGGACCGGGCATAGCCATCGCGATGTCACAGGGGCGAAACTCGAGGTGCTGGACCGTCTCCCGATCCGCTTGCTCGGCGCCGTGTTGAACGACGTGCCTCGGCAAGCCGCCTACGGTTACTACGCGTACTACTCCTACTATCTGCCCGGCTACGAAGCCGTGGACGAAGGCGTCGGCCGTACGTCCGGTCCACGGGTGGTTTAGCGGGCAAAGGGGTACAACGGTCCAATGAAGCGCTTTCTAGGGTCCCTGACCGTCGCAGCGGCGCTACTCACGATCGGCGTAGGTGTGGTGGCGGCGCAAACACGCGCCGCGACGTTTCAAGTGGGCGATCGCATCCTGCTGCACGTCGAAGGGGACTCCGCCCTCTCAGACACCTTCACCGTCGTCGCGGGGCCCGCCCTCCGCCTGCCGATCGTCGGCGAAATCGCGCTCGCCGGCGTGCGTCGTACGGATCTCGAAGCCCATCTGACCCGCGAGTTGGGCCGCTACATCAAGGATCCCGTCGTGCAAGCGCGCGCCCTGATACGCGTATCCGTCGTCGGAGAGGTGATCCGGCCCGGATTCTATGCCGTGCCAGTCGACCTGGTGCTGCCGGACGCACTCATGCTCGCCGGGGGCGCGACCCAGTCTGCGCGGGTCGACCGGTTACGCATCCTGCGCGGCAACGCCTCGTTGTGGAGCGGGACCGACCTACAGGCGGCGATCGCGCGGGGCGCAACGCTGGATGAGCTCGGCATCCGCGCCGGTGATCGCATCCAGGTGCCCCCACGAGGCGATCCGGAATCGAAATGGCGGGTCGCCGGCATCATCGTTACAACCCTCGCAACGGCCGTCACCGTCGTCGCGGTAACCCACCACTAAGCCGAGTCCCGTTAAGCCGAGTTCGTTCCTGATCAGGATGATCTGGGACGATGGAAGGTGCGTTTCACCGCAGCTTCGGAAGATCCTTTGGCTTCACGTGCAGCCGGGCCTCTTTCGCCGGGTTCACCACCACGATGTCGAAGGGCGGCTGCGGAGCCGCGCGGAGATCGAATGTCGCGATCAAGCCGCTGCGCGTAATCTTCGCGCCAAAGAGATTCGCGTAATCGGAGGTGATCGAGTCCATGCGCACCGGCTGTACGGTGACTGTATCTCCGGATGGCGTCACGGCTTGCAGCACGATTCGTTCGGGACTCACCGAGATCTGTTTGTTCTTGCCCGGGTCCAAGATATCGGGATAGGCCAATACAGTTAGGACTGGAGCGGTCATGTCCGGGCGCACGCTGTCGCCGGTGAATGGCTGGTAATTGCGCGCGTTCTTGGCGGCGGCCGTAGCGACCCGGCCGAACGGCCCTTGAGCGTAAATGACGTAATTGCTCACATACGTCGTCGCCAGAAACCCAGCTGACCCCCACGCGCTCGAACTGTAGCCATACGCTTTCTTGGTTTGGCGGCCGAGGCCAATCGCTTCTTGAATTCCGGCGCTATCGAGGGGGGTGGAACGTGCCGTTGCGCCCGTGCTGTCGTGGGATGGGGCCTGCGCGACGAGGAGGAGAATGTTCAACGCGATATTTGGGACTGCGACCATATGACCCCCTGAGGTCTCGATCGCAATGAAGTTATCATCTTTGCTGATAAGCGTGAGGTCGGTAGTTCAACTCTACCCAGGCCCATGGCCACAGATCACGCAGATCTGTGACGGATGTTTTCTCGTAACAACCACCGCTGAATCCCGCGATAGCTTTGTTGGCGCCCTATGGTGTCAACGATCCCCCGCGTCCTATTACCTACCGTTCAGGCGCTCGCCGAGGACGCAGCCCAACGATTCGCCCGGGCAGCGAGCGACGCGGTCCAGTCCCACGGAGCGTTCGTGGTGGCACTTTCCGGCGGCGTAACCCCGCGGGGCCTCTACGAGCGCTTGGCCGCTCCCCCCTACGTCTCCACTGTGCCATGGTCGCTGGTGCAGGTCCTCTGGGGTGACGAGCGATGTGTCGCGCCGGACCAGGCGGCGAGCAACTATCGGATGACACGCGAAGCGCTGCTCGATCACGTGCCGATTCCCGCGGAGCACGTGCACAGGATTCGGGGCGAAGACATTCCCACCGAGGCCGCGCTGGCGTACGAGCGGACGCTCCGCGCCGTACTCCGCACACCGCAAGGACCGCCGCGCGACACACCCGGAGCTCGCATAGACCTCGTCCTACTCGGCTTGGGCGATGACGGGCATACGGCGTCGCTGTTCCCGGGCGCGAGCGAGGTCGCGGACGGCGAGCCGTGGGTGGCTGCCCGCTATCACGTTGCAGGTGCGCTGTGGCGAGTGACGCTCACGCCTGTCCTCATCAACGCGGCAGCTGAGGTCCTGTTTCTGGTCTCGGGGGAAGCGAAGGCCGCGATTGTTCGCCGAGTGCTTGAAGGACCGCGGCGTCCCCAGGAGCTTCCGGCTCAGCTGATCGCGCCGGCCGGCGGGCGTCTGCTCTGGCTGCTCGACGCGGCCGCTGCGGGCGACCTCGAGGGCCGCTGATGGCTCGTACTGCGCCGTCGGACGCCCTGGTCCTGTTCGGCGTGACGGGCGACCTCGCCTACAAGATGATTTTCCCGGCGCTGTACGCGATGGCCCGCCGCGGTGTCCTCGACGTCCCGGTGATTGGCGTTGCGTCTCGACCGTTGAGCCAGGAGCAGCTGCGCGCGCGGGCTACGGACTCGATACGGAGCGCGGGCCCGATCGATGATCGGCGGGCGCTGCGCCATGTGCTCTCGCTGCTCCGCTATCTGAGCGGCGACTACAACGATCCCGCGACGTTCACCGCGCTCAAACAAGCGCTGGAGGGCGCTCGTCGCCCCGCGCACTACCTCGCCATCCCGCCCGTGTTGTTCGAAACAGTGATCAAAGGGCTCGGCGCCGCCGGGTTGGCCAAGGGTGCGCGGGTTATCGTCGAAAAGCCGTTCGGACGGGACCTGGCTTCCGCGCGGGAGCTCAATCGCGTCACGCAATTGGTCTTCCCGGAGAGAGCGATCTTCCGCATCGATCACTTCCTCGGGAAGGAAGCGATCATGAACATCCTGTACTTCCGCTTCGCCAATTCATTTCTGGAGCCCATCTGGAACCGCAACTACGTCGCCAGTGTCCAGGTGACTCTCGCCGAAACGTTCGGCGTCAACGGGCGCGGAGCGTTTTACGAAACTGCCGGCTGCCTGCGGGACGTGATCCAGAACCACCTGTTTCAGATCGTCGCCCTGCTGGCGATGGAGCCGCCCGCGTACCGGGGGTTCGAGGCTGTGCACAACGAAAAGGCCGCCGTCTTCAGGGCGATGCGCCCGCTGAGGCCGGCCGACGTGGTCCGGGGCCAGTATGCGGGCTACCGCAAGGAGCCACACGTGGCGCGGAATTCGGACGTCGAGACATTCTGCGCCCTGCGGCTGTTCATCGACTCGTGGCGCTGGAACGGCGTGCCCTGGTACCTCCGCTCCGGCAAGTTGCTGGCCGAGACGGCCGTCGAGGTGCTCGTCCAGCTCAAGCCGCCTCCGCAGCGTCTTTTTGCGGACTCCGCGCCGGCGACCGGTCGCGCCAACTACCTGCGCTTCCAACTCTCACCCAACTCCGCGGTCGCTCTCGCCGCCCGCGTCAAACGTGCCGGCAAGGAGTTCGTCGGCGACCAGGGGGAGCTGTATCTAGTGGAAGAGCAGCCGGGAGAAGAAGCGCCCTACGAGCGGCTGCTCGGCGATGCCATGGCCGGCGATGGGGCACTGTTCACGCGCGAGGACGCCGTGGAGGCCGCGTGGGCCGCGGTCGATCGCGTCCTCAAGACCCATTCGCGGGTTCGTCCGTACAAGCCCGGCACCTGGGGGCCCAAAGAAGCTGACGCGCTCATCGCGGCGGACGGCGGCTGGCACAACCCGGTAGCGTAGGAGCTTGCACGGGTCCCGCCGCCAGGGCCGACAGGACAAAGAAGGTTTACCTTCTCCACTCATGTTGGCACTGTGGTATGTGTCGCTCGCCGCGCTTTCCGGCCAGACGCCTTCCACCGCTCCGGATACCGCGAAGCCTTACACGCTGCCGCCGACCACCGTCACCGTCACGCGCAGTGAGCTGCCGCTCACGAAGGTCCCGCAATCCGTTCAGACCCTCGATCGGGCGCAAATCAGCCGCGCGAAACCGACCTGGGGACTGGACGAAGCGCTGCTGGCGGTTCCCGGGGTGTACGTCGCCAACCGCTACAACTTCTCTCAAGACCAACGCATTTCGATTCGCGGCTTCGGCGCCCGCTCCGCGTTCGCGGTGCGCGGCATCCAGATCATGGTGGACGGGATCCCCCAGACGCTGCCCGACGGCCAGGGCCAGCTCACGAACCTCGAGTTGGGGGAAGTGGATCGCATCGAGGTACTGCGCGGATCGATTTCGGCGCTGTACGGCAACGCGTCCGGCGGCGTCATCAGTATCTGGACCAAACCGCAGACGGTGCTCTCCGCCGATGAAGAAGTGCGATTCGTCGCCGGCCGGTTCGATGAACGGTCGGACCGGACCTGGAACAAGTGGCAATCCACGACGGGCTTGCGAATCGGGGGGGGGGCAACGACGGCGCAGGTGACGGTCTCGCGCCTGGACTACGAAGGAGAGCGCGATCACAGTGCCGCGGACAGCCGAGTGCTCAACGCGCGAGTACAGATCCCGCTCGCCGGCGACTGGTTGCTCTCGCTCGTGGCCGATGCCGGCGACAATCCGCGCGCCGACAATCCCGGCGCGTTGACCGCCGCCGAGCTCACGGCCGATCGCGACACGGTCCCGGTCCTGAACCGCAACCGCAACGCCGGCAAAGCCGTCACGCAGCTCCAGACGGGCGCGACAGCGCGCCACACGATGGTGAACGGCGGTGAGGCAACCATCACGGTCTTTGGGCTCAGCCGGGACCTGACAAACCCGATTACCACGACGTACATCAAGCTCGATCGCGTGGACTATGGCGCGCGGGCCAGCATCACGTATCCGCTTGCGCTTGGGTCGTGGACGCAGCGGCTGACCGCTGGGGTCGACTTCCAACGGCAGCGCGACGATCGCAGGAACTTCAACTATCTCAATACGCCCGGCGATTCCGCCAAGCCTGACACCGTCCGCTCACTCGACCAGCTGGAGCACGTGACGGAGATCGGTCCCTTCGTCCAGAGCGTGGTCGAGTTGTCGCCGCAGACCACGGTCACCGCGGGACTGCGCTACGACTGGGTGAAGTTCGGCGTACAGGATCATCTGATCACCGTCACGCCCAACAATCCCGACGACTCGGGTGAGCGGCTGATGCGGGCGTTGTCCGGATCGCTCGGTATCGCCATGAATCCGACGAACGCGCTGACAGTCTATGGCAACGTCGGCACATCGTTCGAGACGCCGACGACCACGGAGCTCGCCAATTCGCCGTCGGGCTCGGGGGGATTCAACACCGGTCTCGAGCCACAGCATGCCTGGAACTACGAGGTTGGCGCACGGGGCACCCTTGCCAGAGGGCTCGGGGGGCTCGGGGGGCTCGCGTACACCGTCGCCGTTTTCCAGGCGGACGTTAAGGGTGAGCTGATTCCGTATGAGATCGCCGCACCGCGGTTCTACTATCGCAATGCCGGCAGCGCACGCCACCGGGGGATCGAGCTGAGTGGCGAGCTGTCCGTGGCTCGCGGCGTGAGCGCGAATGTCGCGTGGACTTATTCGGACTACCGTTATCGAGACTACACGTTCACCGACACTATCCCGCACACGCTCGATGGCCGGGAGCTGCCGGGGATCCCGAGGCATTGGGTCAACGCGACCGTGCGCGCTCAGCCCGCCTTCCCTCGGGGCGCATGGGCGGAAGTGCAGCAGAGCTATTCGTCAGGCTACCTGGTGAGCGACCTCTCGAGCGTTCGCACAGCGGCGTGGTGGGCGACGAATGTGCGCGCCGGCTGGGACGGGACTGCGGGTAGGGTCCGGCTGGCGCCGTTCCTTGGCATCAACAACGCATTCAATCATCGCTACGTCAGCTCGGTCGTCATCAATGCGGCGCGGGATCGGTTCTACGAGCCGGCGCCCGGCCGGAACATGTATCTGGGTCTTTCGGTCGGTGCGGGTCGCTAGGTAGTTTTGCACGCATGAAACGACTCGCTTCGTTCCTCATCGGATTCATCGTGCTGTCCACACTCGCCGCGGCGCAGAATCCGCCTGCACAGGCGCCGCAGATCGACTGCACCTGGCTCAGCGTGGACAGCGCGACCAAGACCGCGACGTTCCAACTCACCGCCGGCCTGACGCAGCTGAATGGCGGCTTGAACTTCAACGGCTTCAACGACGGCAAACTGACGTTGACCGTGCCCACCAACTGGAATGTCGTGATCAAGTTCGTCAATCACGATGCCAACCTCCCGCATTCCGTTGAAGTCGTCGATTCGGTGAAGCCGATGCCGGCGGGCCCGCTCGATCCGGCGTTCCCGCGCGCAATGTCGAGGCGGCTGATGCTGGGGATCGGCTCGGGAGAAACGGACTCGTTGCGGTTCGTCGCGAGCAAACCGGGGACCTACCTGATCTTTTGCGCGGTGCCGGGACACGGCCTCGCGGGGATGTGGCTCCGGCTCAAGGTCTCCGCCACGGAGAAACAGCCCAAGCTGATCGCGTCGTCGACCTGAAGCAAACGCCGGTGGGATTCTGGCCGACGATCCGCGAAGCGATTCGCGGCACCCATCACGATTACACGTCGGGCCCCATCGGGCGCGCGATCATCCTGCTCGCCGTGCCGATGGTGCTAGAGATGGTGATGGAGTCGGTGTTCGCGGTCGTGGACGTCTTCTGGGTGGCGCATCTCGGCTCGAATGCGGTCGCGACTGTCGGCCTCACCGAGTCGATGCTGACGCTCGTCTACACCGCAGCGATGGGGCTGTCGATCGGCGTGACGGCGATGGTGGCGCGCCGCATCGGAGAAAAGAATCCGGCCGGCGCGGCAGAGGCGGCAGTACAGGGTATTGCCCTGGGCGTGATCGCGGCCGCAATCATCGCCGTGGCGGGCGTACTGCTCGCTCCCAAGTTGCTCGCCGTCATGGGCGCGTCGCCCGCCGTCATCGCACTGGGGCACAACTACACCCGCGTGATGCTCGGCGGGAACGTCGTCATCCTGCTGCTCTTTCTCATCAACGCGATTTTCCGCGGCGCGGGCGATGCCGCCATCGCGATGCGCGTGCTGTGGCTCGCGAACGCGATCAACATCATTCTCGGTCCTTTGCTGATCTTCGGCGTCGGGCCGTTCCCGCGGCTCGGCGTGACGGGCGCGGCGATCGCGACGACGATCGGGCGCGGGACCGGCGTGCTGTATCAGCTCTATCGCCTGTGGCGCCGCGACGGTCGGGTCGTGATTCACCGCGACCAGGTCGCGCTCAAGCCCGACGTCATGCAGACGCTGCTGCGTCTGTCGGGAACGGGAACGTTCCAGGTCTTCGTCGGCATGGCGAGCTGGGTCGGCCTCACCCGGATCAACGCCTCATTCGGTGCGGAAGCGCTCGCCGGCTACACGATCGCGATCCGGATCATCATCTTCGCGTTGCTGCCGTCGTGGGGCCTCGCGAACGCCGCCGCGACCATGGTGGGACAGGCGTTGGGGGCGAGCAAACCGGAGCGCGGGGAGCAGGCTGTATGGCGCGCGGCGCTGTACAACGTGTTCTTTCTCGGCGCCGCCGGGCTCGTGTTCGTGACGTTCGCGAATCCGATCGCGCATCTGTTTACGAGCGATCCCACGGTGGTGGCGATCGCTGCGGACTGCCTGCGCATCATCAGCTACGGCTACCTGTTCTACGCGTACGGCATGGTCCTGACGAATTCCTTTAATGGTGCCGGCGATACCTGGACTCCCACCTGGCTGAATCTGTTTTGCTTCTGGTTGTGGGAGATTCCGCTGGCCTGGCTGCTGGCCCGGCATTTCAACTTGGGACCCCAGGGGGTGGCCTGGGCGGTGACGATCGCCTTCTCGACGCTGGCGGTGGCGAGCGCGGTCCTGTTTCGGCGGGGCCGTTGGAAGCTCAAGACGGTATGATTAGGTCCATGCGCTTCCTCCGGATCGTGCTGGTGTCGGTCTTCGCGCTCGCTCTGGCGGGCCCGGAGGCTGAGGCCTGTAATCATCACGGACCCGGGCACCACCAGCAGACACATACCACCGTTCCTCGGGCCTGCTGTCCGGCCGACATTCGCGTTTCGATCCCGACGCCGCCATCGAATTGGACGGCCGCGCCGCTGCCCATCGTTATCGTTGATGCTGCCGCAGTAGCCCTGCGTACTCCGCCGGCGCGCCCGCGTCTTCTCCCCTTCGCACTCGCTCCTCCGCAGCCACAGATCACACAGATCGATAACTGATTTTCGCAGATCATCGGCGGTAATCCGTTGCTGATCTGCGGGATCTGCGGCAATACAGCCACAGATCACACAGATCAATAACTGATTTTCGCAGATCATCGGCGGTAATCCGTTGCTGATCTGCGGGATCTGCGGCAATAAACCCCGAGTGGAGGGGCTCCATGCGTATTTGGAAATCGACGATTTGCCTCGTCGTTCTGCTCGTTGCCTTTGGGCGGCGAGGGGCGGCGCAGGGCGGCAATGCACCCGTTGAAGAAACGACGCCGCTCGTCGTCTCCGGTTTCGCGGTAGGTACCGCACGCTATGATCGCAATCTGGCGCAAAACGGCGCGATGGCGTCCAAGGTCGGGTTGAGTTTCTTCCGGCCGTGGTCGGATCAGCTCTACCTCTTTGCGCAGCTCACGACGCACCTCGAAAAGGCAGATAGCGGCGCCGTCGAGACGCACGTCGCGATCGACAATCTCATCATCAACTGGACGCCGGCACGCTTGACGGCGTTGACGCTGTCGTTCGGCCGCTTCGACGCGCCGATCGGCTTTGAGCGTGACGACGAGCCGCTGAATCTCGTTCCTACGACATCGTTCACGTTTGAGAACGCGAGGCCGGTAAAGTTCACGGGGCTCATGGCGCGCTACACGCTCAATCCGAAAATCAGCGTGCTCGGCCTCGTGGCGAACGGCTGGAATCAGGAAGCGGACAATAACAGTGGCAAGACGGCAGGTTTCAAGCTGCAAACTTTTCCGTCGTCCCGTCTCGCGGTGGCCGCGGGCGCGTTCTATGGCCCGGAAGAGGATTCGACCAACGCTTCGCAGCGCACGTTGCTCAGCGGTGACGCCACCTGGCAGCCGACGCAACGCGTGATCCTGCAGGCCGAGGCGCATCATGGGTCCCAGCCTGGCGTCAACTGGTCCGGCATTGTGGGGCAAGCGTTTTGGCGTGCCGGCCGATCGACGGGGGTGACGGTCCGGGGCGAAGTGTTCGATGACCCGGACGGCGTCAGAAGCGGTACGGCGCAGACACTGCGCTCACTCACGATTTCCCCCTGGTACTTCTACCGCGAGGCGCAGGAGGGCGTGTTCTCCAACGTCGAGTTCACGAGCTTCCGTCTCCCGGCGTTCTCGATTCGGCCGGCGTTGCGTATCGACCACTCGAGCCAGGCGGTGTTCGAAACCAAAGACGGCACCTTGAAGCAGTCGAACCTGACTGCCCTGGTCGAGCTCGTCTTCCTCTTTTAGGAGCCTCACGTGCTCTACGATCTGCGCCACAGTGATCTGCGGGTTCGCTGGCTGGTCACGCTGCTGCTCGCGACGCTCGGCACATCGTACCTGTTCGGCGCCTGGATGGTCGGTCTCTACACGGGGTTCAGTCCCCGCAAAGTCGCGGAGACGTACGGTCCGTCAGGCGAGATGCTGGCCATGCAGATGCCGCCGGATACCACGGTGGTCACGGAGCGTCCCGTCTCGATGGCCGAGATGAGTGAGGAGCAGCATCACGTCGATCGCGATCTGCTGGTGCAGGATACGCACGTCCACATGCCGATGTATGCGGTGATCGCGGCGGCGTTGTCTGTCATCGTACTCGGTCTCAATATCTCACGGTCGTCAGGACTGGCGCTCATCGCGCTACTCTTTGCCGCGCCCTGGCTCGACTTTGCGGGGATGTGGCTCACAAAGCTTGCATCGCCTCGCTTCGCGATCGTGACGCTCGCGGGCGGCTGGGCGATGGCGCTCGGCTATAGCATCGTGGCCGTGCTGGCCACCTATCAAATGTGGTGGAGGAAATCATGAGGACACTTGTGCTCGGCGCAGTAACGGCTGCGCTCCTTCATATCACGCCGACCGTCATCCTCGTGAAGCGACAGGATGCCGTCGCGCGGTTACTTCCCGGTGCGGACAACTTCGCCGCGCGTGAGCTGCATCTCAGCAGCACCGACTCCCGCCGGCTGCACGATGCGGTGGGCTGGGAGCCGCCGGATGGCGTGGTCACGTTCTACATCGGCAAGCATCAGGACCAGGTGACTGGCGCCTTGATCTTCATGCGCGTGGACTGTCAACACGGGCCGATCGATCTGGCGATTGGATACGACCCGCGCGGGACAATTCGCGGCGTGGAAGTGACGAAAGCGACGGTCGAGATGAAGCCCTGGATTGTCGAGGCGTTGGGCGCGGGACTGACGAACGAGTACCGCGGGTTGGCAGTCGCGCAGGCGCCGAGTGGCGCCGAGAAGGTGAAACCGCGGATCGGCGCGATGCCGGGATACATGGCAGAGCTGATCGACAAGGGCGTGATGCACGCGAACGCGGCGTATCGACTGTTCTATAAATGACGGTAAGGGACGGTAAGGGACGGTAAGAGACGGTAAAAGACGGTAAGGGTCTGTGGTTCTACCCTTACCGTCCCTTACCGTCCTCTACCGTCCCTTACCGTCTCTGTTATGGCCTCAAGTATCCCCACGTATGCAGCCGGTCGAAATCCTCAAACCACCGATCTCCAATGTCCTTTCGATAGTACATGTTGGGGATCATGATGTTATCGATGCGGTTGTACGCCTGGCGCTGCGCCGCTTTCATGGTCGTGCCGATGCCGACGACGATCAGCACGACGCCGGAAGTGCCGGTCACGACCCACTCGTTGTTGATCTGCTTCACGTCCTCGATGTGGACGCCGTCGCGGGTGGGCTTTTTGAAGATGATGACGGCGTCCTTGGAGTTCTTTGCGAACGTTTCGGGATCGGTGTAGGGAAAAGGCGGCACCATGATGCGCACACCGACCTGGAAGCCGCTGCGCGCCTTGAACGTCGTGATCGAGCCTTCGGCGAGCCGATAGAAGAATTCGCCGATCGGCGTGAGCATCCCTTCCTGCTGAATGCTGATCGTCGGATAGCCGAAACGTGACGTGAACTCGAGGGGATAGATCCCGTTCGAGTTCACCATGCAGTTCACGTCGATATAGCCGACGTAGTGCTCTTCCCGAAGCTTCGACTCCATTTTCTTGAGCGTGGCGTTGAAGACGCGCGTGGGATCCGTCCAGAACATCGTCGTGCCCATCTCGCCGGTGGAGGGGCCGATATCGCCGGGGAACAGCTTCTTGTGCTCGAAGTTCATGTTGACCGGCAGCACGAACTCTTTCCCGTTGAAGAAGCCGCCGGCCGCCACCTCGACGCCCACGATGCGGCGCTGCAGCTGAAACGCCTTCACGCGATCCGCCCAGGCGCGCTGATAATCCTCGAGCACCTGGATGACGTCCTTGCCGTCCTCGTCCTCCCCCACGAACAGCAGCTGCTTCAGGTTTTGCGCCTCCCCGCTCGGCTTGATGACGTAGCGGTTGGGATTGGCGCGCACGAAGGCGATGGCTTCGTCGAAGGAGTGAAAGTTCTCCTGCGGGATGATCGAGACACCGGCCTTCTTGAGCTCCTGCTGGCCGAACGCGCGGTCGTCCTCGAGCTGATCGGTGTAGGCCGTGCCGCCTACGACGAGCTTGCCGGTTTGGCGGAGCTGGTGGGCTTTCGCGCCCTGGCCCAACACGTCATCGAAGACCACCACATCGGCCCAGGGCACGTCGCGCACCCAGTCGTCGGTCTTCGGGACGAAGCCGTCGGCGATCTCGCGCTCGTCCTTCGACTCGGTGAACAGCTTCACTTCGTGGCCTTCCTTGACGACCTGCCACGCGATGTCGGCGATCAGCCCGTCGAGCGAGACGAACAGGAATTTCTTTTTGTCCAAGGCTGCTCCAGGTTGTGGCGTATTATAAAGCAGGTCCTTCGCTCGCGCGCGTTCCGCGCGCTTCGCTCAGGATGACATCGTGAGCTCTCTTATAAGG
>DASPXD010000157.1:0-2357 GCA_035637435.1 Gemmatimonadales bacterium | reverse complement strand
GTCATAGGCGTGCTCCATCGTCCAGAAGCAGCCGCCGGCAAACGTGGCGGTATCGAGCGGCGACGTGAGACTGAGTGCCAATAAGAGTGCGATGTTCATGGGATCAATTTCGCCTGACGGGCCGGCACGTGGAAGTGCCGCACGCCTTTCTTAGAGCTTTCTCATCTTGTTCACATTGCCCCGCGCCTCGCGGTCACGGTACGTTAGCGACGTGCAGATTCTTCTGGTCGAAGACGATCGCGATCTGCGACGCTTCCTGAGCAAAGCGTTTCGCGAGGAAGGTTACGGCGTCACCGAGACGGACTCCGGCGATCGCGCGCTGGAGCGCGCCCTCGAGGGCAGCTTCAGCTGCGTCGTGCTCGATGTGATGCTGCCCGGGCGCGACGGTTTCAGTGTTGTCGGCGAGCTGCGCAGGCGCGGGGTGTCCACACCGGTCCTGCTGCTCACGGCAAAGGATGAATTGGAGTCGCGGGTGCGCGGCCTCGAGGGCGGCGCCGACGACTACGTCACGAAGCCGTTCGACCTCCCCGAGCTGCTGGCCCGCGTCCATGCCCTGATCCGCCGTGCAGAGTTACGTCACAAAGACGCGACGCTGCAGGTCGGCGACGTATCGCTCGATCCGCTGAGCCGTCGCGTGACGCAAGGCGACCGCCTCGTGGATCTCTCGCCGCGCGAGTTCACGCTGCTCGAGTTTCTGATGCGCAACGCCGGCCGCACGGTGTCGCGCTCGCGGATCGCCGAGGCGGTCTGGAACTACAAGTTCGACCCGGAAACGAACGTCGTGGATGTGTACGTCAATTACCTGCGAAAGAAGCTGAGCTTTGGCGGGCGGACGGCGCCCATCAAAACGGTTCGCGGCATCGGATACCGGCTGGACGCCGCTGGCGATGAGTGAACGTCGTCTCAGTCAGGTGCTCACGCGGCGCTTCAGCCGCGTTGCATGGACGGCGCTTGCCGGCTACGCGGTCGTGGTCGTCCTGCTGTTTGCCGTGGCCGCGGAAATGGCGCTGCGCCGCTCGCTCGAGCATTCCGCGGATGTCATCCAATCGCTGCTCGGCGCGTATCGCGATTCGACGAGTGCTCCCGGCGGGGTCATGCCGTCCGCGCTGGCCGACCAGCTCGTCGGCATGGGCGGCCAAGTGGTCATCACGCGCACCACCACGAATGCCGGCGGCATGCCGCAGGTCTACTATCTGTCTCCGGGCATGCCGGCGCGCCGGCTGGAAGGCCTCCCCGACGCGTCCCCGGAACAGGCACGCGCGGCGCTGGTCGCGGCGATCACCGAGCGGGCGCGCTGGCGTTACCGCGTGCTCCATCGCGCCATGGGTGAGTTCGACATCTACGTCGTCGCGAGTCGCCAGTCCTACCTCGTTCCTTTAGGCGTCCTCGTCATCGCGGCCGCCCTGCTCCTGCCGCTCGCGGCGTTCGCCTCGGCACGCGGCGCGCGGCAGGCAGTCGACCAAACGTTACGGCCCCTCGATCGCGTGACCAGCGAGACCCGTGCGATAGGGCCGTCCGAGCTCGGCACTCGGCTCACGAGTCCCACGGGGCAAGCAGAGGTCACCGATCTGGCGGACAGCATCAACCGGATGCTCGAGCGGGTCGATCGCGCGCACCGCGCGTTGCAATCGTTCACCGCCGATGCGAGTCACGAGCTGCGCACGCCCCTCACGCATCTGCGCGCGCAGGTGCAGTGGGCGTCCGCGGATGGCCGGACAGAGGCCGAGATCCGCGATGCTCTCGCCGCGATGGAGCGAGGACTCGACCGTACGACGAAGCTCATCGAGGAGCTGCTGCTCATCGCCCGCGGCGAGAATCGCCAGCTCGCCTTGGCTCATGGCCCGTTTGACCTGGCGGCGGTCGTCGAAGAGGTCCGAGAAATCACGGAAGCAATGGCCACGGACAAGTCGTTGGTCGTGCACGCTGAGCCTTCACCGCGGATTGATGTCATTGGGGACGCCGATCGGACCCGGCACATCCTGCTGAATCTCGCGTCCAACGCGGTGCGCTACACGCCGAGCGGCAGCGTGGTATTCGCGATCATACCACATGGCAAGGAAGTCAGTGTGAGTGTGCAGGACACCGGACCCGGCATCGCACCGGAGCATCTGAATCGGATCTTCGATCGTTTCTTCCGAATCGATCAGTCACGGAGCCGCGAGCTCGGGGGAACCGGACTGGGCCTCGCGATCGCGCGGCTGCTGGCGGAGCTGCAAGGAGGGCGAATTGAAGTGGACAGCGCACCAGGCCGGGGGAGCACATTTACGCTGTGGTTGCCGGGTGTGGCAGGGTCGCGAGATGCGGACGTGGTAGGGGTTGGGAAATAGTGGTAGGGGCGCGCAAATGAAATAATGTAG
>DASPXD010000156.1:0-1687 GCA_035637435.1 Gemmatimonadales bacterium | reverse complement strand
GGTGGGTCGAACGCGGGGAACCGCTTCACGGCACGCCGGCAACGCTCCGGCCGAGGACCTGTCCGTCGCGCTTGAATACCCGGCCGTCCTTCATCACGAAGTCGACATGCTGGAGCACCGTAATGTCCTGCAGCGGATCGCCACGCACCGCCACGACATCAGCCCGCTTCCCGACCGCGACGGCACCAATGTCGCGCTCCAGGCCGAGCAGCGTGGCGCCGTTCGACGTGCCGGCCACGATCGACTGCATGGGCGTCATGCCGTAGCGCACCATCAGCTCGAACTCGCGCGCGTTGGTGCCGTGCCGCATGACGCCGGCGTCGGTGCCGAGGGCGATCTTCACGCCGCCGTCGAGTGCCATCTTGAAGGAGGTGTGCTGCCGCGGCGCGATCGCGAGCGCCTTGGCCGCGATCGGGGTCGGCAAGCGTCCTGCGGTCGCCAGCGACTCCACGGTGAAGCCGGCCAGCAGCGTGGGCACGAGCCACGTGCCGTGCTGCTTCATGAGCGCGACGGCTTCCGCGTCGAGGATCGAACCGTGCTCGATCGACGTCACGCCGGCGCGTACCGCCGCTTTGATTCCGGCGGTGCCGTGCGCATGGGCCGCGACGCGGCGGTCAAGCTGTGTCGCGGTTTCGACGATTGCGCGCATCTCTTCTTCGCTGTATTGCTGCACTCCGACCGAGTCGGTCAGCGAGAGCACGCCGCCGGTCGCGCAGATTTTGATCACGTCCGCGCCGTACTTTACCATGTATCGCACGGCATTCCGTACCTCGTCGATGCCGTTGGCCACGCCGACCTCGATGCCGCCCTCGTGACCCAACGCGTCGGGCTGCAGCCCGTTCGTCTCGTCGCAGTGACCGCCGCGAATGCCGAACGAAATGCCGGCGGCGACGATTCGCGGCCCCTGAATCCAGCCGGCATTGATCGCGTTGCGCAGCGCGACATCGCCAAAGTTCGCGCTGCCGACGACGCGTACGGTGGTGAAGCCCGCGTCGAGCGTCTGCTGCGCGTGGGCCGCGCCGAGCAGCGCGAGCTCGCTTGGCATCTCGGTGAGACGGCTGTGTTGCCAGTCGCCATCGCCAATCGTGCGGCCGACGAGATGCACGTGCGCATCGATGAACCCGGGCAGTACAGTTTCGCCCGACAGGTCGATCACGGTTGCGCCGGCGGGCACCGGCACGTTCGTCCCGACCGCGGTGATCCGATCGCCCTGCATCACGATCACCGCGTTCTTCACGGGCGCGGCCCCGGTGCCGTCGATGAGCGTACCCGCGCGGATGGCGGTGACCCCCGGTTGTTGCAGCGCCAACACCGCCAAGAGCAGAATCACGAGAACCTCTCCTTGAGCTTCCCGAGCAGGCCACCCGACGATTCTGCGGACCGGCCGCCACTCAGCGCGTCGCCAAATTCGATCGCCGTGGTGAAGCGATCGTCCGGATTCGTCTGCAGCGCCTTCGTCAACGCCTTTTCGACGGGCTCGGGGACGTCGGGACGATATTGACGAATCGGCACGGGCTGGCTGCGCAGCCGCGCGATCATCATCTCTTGGGCATTGCGCCCCTGAAACGGCAGCTTGCCGGTGAGCATCTCGAAGGCGACGATGCCGAGGGCATAGATGTCACTGCGGGCATCGAGCGTCTTGCCGCGAATCTGCTCCGGGCTCATGAACTCGGGCGTGCCCAGAATG
>DASPXD010000155.1:0-4618 GCA_035637435.1 Gemmatimonadales bacterium | reverse complement strand
GCGCCGAACCGGGCGGCAATTGACTCGCTCGACTTGCGGAGCTCTTCCTGCCGCGCGCGCACTTGATCGAAGCCGTTCGTGAGTTCGCGGACCGCGCCGCTCAACGTGTCGGCATCCATCCGCAGCGCCTTGAACCCGCCGCCCAGCTCTAGGAAGCCGGCGACGTCATTCTTCAGCGTCAGCGCCTGCTCGAGCACACCGCGCAACTCGTCGATCTCGCCGCGCAGCTGCTTGGCGTTATCGGAGTTCTGCGTGAGCTGCGTCTCGGTGCGGCGCTGCGATTTTGAAACGTTCTCGGTCTGTTCGTCGAGCGTCGCGAGCACCGGCACCAGCCGCTCGAGCGATTTGACGCGCGACTGCAGCTCGGCGACCACCTTCTGTGCATCGGTGATCGGCTGCATGAGCTGCGTGAGACTCTGGCCGGAGTCGCGCGCGGCCTTGGTCAGGTCTTCGAATGCCACGCGCTCGCGCTTCATGTCGGCGAGGATCGCGCGGAGTTCGGCGGGGAGCTGCTCGGGCGTGGTCTCGCGACCGAAAACGTTCCAGGCGGCCATGATCCGATCCCTCAGAAAGAGGGCTCCGGGAGCTAGCGCGGGAGCCGGTTGCGCGGCACCTATAGATGAAGCTGTGAGGGGCGGGTGGGCGGGTCCCGGCCGGGGACGACACGAGTGCCGCCGGGAAATGTAGAGGTATGCAGGAAGCGGAGCGTGACCGGCATCACGCGCCCACGGGGACCGATGAAGTCCCTAAAAGTCCCCGATCTCGAAACGAGTTTTGAAAACCAGGCGATCACCCGCCGACACGCCGCCGAAGCCGACGCCTACGTGCAGTGTCATGTCACCGCCCAGTCGGAGATCCGCTGTAGGGTAAAACTGATGCGCCTGCTTTGCCTCCTCGAACGCCCCGTAATACTCGAATCCCAGCGTCACCGCCTTGCTCACGTCGTATCCCGCGCGCGCCCTGGGCTCGAACTCCCACTCGCGCTCCGGGCCCGCCAGATCACGCTCGAACGTAGGGTCGGCGATCAATTGCAGGCCACCGAACCGCCGCTCGAAGACCGCGGTCAGCTCCGCCGTCCGCGCGCTCTCGCTGAACTTCGGCCGCGCCGTCTCGTACTCGGCGCTGAACCCGACATTCACCGGGAGGCGCCACGACTCGGGCGCGCGCAGCCGCGAGCGCAGCCGCCACCCGGCGTACTCGAGCCCGAACCCCGGCACCTGACCGCCCAGCAGGTAACCGGCCAATTCCCAGTGATCGGTGATGCCCCGGGAGACTTCGGCGGTAAAGCGCCATTGGCCCTGGGTTGGCGCGACCGAGCCGTCGAACCCACTCGTCCCGCGGCTCGCGTAATTGACGTGGCCTTCAAGCTCCCACTCGGCGCGATGCGCCGTGGCGTAGGGATAGACCGAGATGTCGAAGCGTTCCTGCGCAGCAAGGGATTGGCCCGCGAAAGACGCCAGCACAACTGTCGCTCGAATAAGGCTACCCATCCCGGCCAAACCCCTCTGAATGGTGTCGTAGGCAGGTAAATCCAAAGCCGAGTCTAATTATCGGGATTCAACGGCACAAGACTTCCATTCGTATGCACTCCGTTGCGAGGTTTCGGCACTCAACCCACCTCCATTTTTGAGGCCGTCATGCTCCTCCTCTTACTCGCTGTTCTGACCCAGGCACCTCCCCAACGCAATGCCGGCGGCATCACCCTCGATTCGACGCTGCTCGCCGCGTTCCGCTGGCGCAACATCGGCCCCGCGAACATGGGCGGACGCGTGTCGAGCGTCACAGGCATCCCGAGCCCGTCGAAGACCTTCTTCGTCGCGGCCGCGGCCGGTGGCATCTGGAAGACGACCAACGCGGGCACGACCTTCCGGCCGGTGTTCGACAACTACCCGTGCGTGTCGATGGGTGAGCTGGCGATCGCGCCGTCCGACACGATGCAAGTGTGGGCCGGCACAGGCGAAGAGGACTCCCGTAACACGATCTCACCGGGCTGCGGCATCTTCAAATCGACCGACGGCGGGCTGACCTGGAAACGCGTCGGGCTCGAGAAGTCGGGCGCGATCGGCCGCATCGTCGTCCACCCCACGAATCCCAACATCGTGTACGTCGCGGCACTCGGTCAGGCCTGGTCGGCCAATCCCGAGCGCGGCCTCTACAAGACGACCGACGGCGGCCAGACGTGGCAGCTGGTCAAATTCATTTCCGATCGCGCCGGGTTCATCGACGTCGCGATGGATCCGTCGAATCCCGAAGTGCTCTTCGCCGCGAGCTGGCAGCGCGTGCGCGGGCCCTACTTCCTGAACAGCGGTGGACCCGGCAGCGCGCTGTGGAAAACGACCGACGGCGGCAAGACGTGGACCGAGGTCAAAGGCGGCGGTCTCCCCGAAACGACCAAGGGCCGCATCGGCATCGCGATCGCGGCGTCGGACCCGAAAGTCATCTACCTCATGGTGGAAGCGGACACGCTGCCCAACGCGAAACCGGCAGCTGGAAAAGCGGCACAGACTAGGTCCTCAGGGCTGTATCGCTCGGCGGATGGCGGGGCCACCTGGGAAAAATCGAACGGCAACGACGTGCGCCCCTTCTACTATTCACAGGTGCGCGTCGATCCGAAAGACCCGAACCGGGTCTACTGGTCCTCGACGCCGCTGAATTTCTCCAATGACGGCGGCAAGACGGTGGGCAACGCAACGGTCGGCATTCACGTCGATCATCACGCGATGTGGATCGACGCGAACGACCCCAATCACATGGTCGTCGGCAACGACGGCGGCATCGCCCAGACGTGGGACAAGGGCGGCAACTGGGAGTTCCTGAACACCTTCGCGATCGGGCAGCCGTACATCGTCAGCTACGACATGGCGTTCCCGTACGGCGTCTGCGCCGGCTATCAGGACAACGGATCGTGGTGCGGCCCCTCACGGCGCCGCCAGGGCGACCTCACCAACGCCGACTGGACCACCGTGGGTGGCGGCGACGGCTTCTATACGGCGCAGGACCCGACCGACCCGAACACGATCTACGTCGAGTCGCAGGGTGGCAACATGTCGCGCCTGAATTTCGCGACCGGGGAGCGCGTCGCACTCCAGAAGCCCAACTACCGGCCGCGCTACACGATGTTCGAGGACTCGATCGTCATCGAACGCCCCGACACGACGCGGCCCGAGACCGCGGCGCAGCACCGCCGCATCGCCGAGCTGCGGCTGCGCCAGCGCGCCGACTCGGCGGACATCGATCTCCGTTGGAACTGGAACACGCCGTTCCTCATCTCGGCCCACAACCCGGAGATCTTCTACGCCGGCGCGAACAAGGTGATGAAGTCGACGCGCCGCGGCGAAGACCTCTATCCGATTTCGCCCGATCTCACGACCAGAGACTCGATGAAGATCCGGGTGAGCACGCGCACGACCGGCGGCATCACCCCCGACGTGACGGGCGCCGAGACGTTCTGTACGATCGTGTCGCTGTCGGAGTCACCGATCCGGCCCGGCGTGTTGTACGCCGGCACGGACGACGGCAATGTCTGGCTGACGAAGAACGACGGCGGCACCTGGGAGAACATCACCGGGCGCTTCCCCGGCGTCCCCGCGGGGACGTACGTGAGCCGCATCGAGCCCTCGCGCTTCGACACGGCGACGTTCTACATCACGTTCGACAATCATCGCAACGGCGACTTCGCGCCGTACGTGTACGTCACGACCGACTTCGGGAAGTCGTTCCGCTCGCTCGCGAACAATCTTCCAAAGGGCGATGATGGTCCGGGATACGTGCACGTCGTTCGCGAGGACGTCAGCAACCGCGATCTGCTGTTCCTGGGAACGGACGTGGGCGCATACGTTTCGTTGAACCGCGGGGCGTCGTGGCAACGCTTCATGAGCGGCTTGCCGACGGTTCCGGTGCACGATCTCAAGATTCATCCGCGCGAGCGCGACCTCATCGCCGCGACGCACGGCCGCGCGCTGTGGATCGTGAACATCGCGCCGCTGGAGCAGCTCAACGACAGCGCGATTGCCGCCGGTGCCTATCTCTTCCAGCCGACGACGGCCTATCAGTACGGCCAGTCGCCGTTGGGCGGCGGCAGCCCGGGGCAGAAGGCCTTCCGCGCGGCGAGCCCGCAGTACGGCGCCGAGATCGTGTACCGGCTCGCCACCGGGAGCGGTGACCGGCGGGCGCGGACGACGATCGTGATTCGTGACGTGCGGGGCGACACCGTGCGCACGGTCCAGGGGCCCGCGGGCGCCGGTCTGCATCGCGTGTTCTGGAATTTCCAGGGCAAGAATCCGCCGTCTGTCGCACTCTCACCCTCACAGAAGCGCGACAGCACGTGGCTCGTGTCGCGCATCAACGTCGTGTTCGACTCGCTGACGAAGGCCGGCGGCAATGCCGATCAGCTCGAGCCGATCAGGAAATTGTTGGTTGCCGGTGATGTTCAAGGCGTCACGCAACGGTTTGGACTTGGCGGCGGTGGTGGAGGGGGTGGAGGGGGTGGAGCTGGTGGAGGCGGTTCACCGTTTTCAGGCGGGCGCTTCAACGAGCGCCCCGGGGAAACGACACCTCGCGCAGCATCCGCGACGCCGTCGTTGCCGGCCGCGGGTGGCGAGAGCGGCGGCGAATCGAC
>DASPXD010000154.1:0-1586 GCA_035637435.1 Gemmatimonadales bacterium | reverse complement strand
TCGTCTCCGGGGGCATAGTAGCCCGGGATGGTCGCGGCTCTGGTGTAGCCGCGAGCTTCGTAAAACCGCCGAGTCGCTGCATAGTCGTCGCGCGATGACGTCTCGACCACAATCAATCGTGCGTCGTGCGTCGTGAGTCGTTGCTCCACTTCGGCGAGCAGCTGGGTGCCAATTCCTTGCCCTTGGTGCTCGCGGCTCACGACGATCCAGTAGAGATCGTGCGTGCCCTCCGTACCGGGCGTCGGACCCCAACACGCGTAGCCGACGAGTTCAGCGCCGTCGAACGCCCCGACGAACCGATAGTCGTCGTCGCCTGCCAGGCTCTCGTCGAGCAGCTCGACCGCGGTGGCGACCTCCTCCTCGCGGAAGAGTCCGGCGCCCCGCGTCAGTTGCTCAAGCCGTGCGCGGTGCGCGCGCCCGACGGGGCGCAGGAGATGCAGCGAGCAGCTCACGCGCGGCCTTGGTGCCTTGGGCTTCCCGCAACGCCAACTCGGCGATGCGACGGATCAGCTCGGCATAGTCCCACCCGGCGACCTTCGCCATGCGCGAGAGGCCCGCGTCGTCGGTGAGATCAGGGTTGGGATTCACCTCGAGGACCCAGGGCCGGCCGGCCTCGTCCACGCGCAAATCGACTCGGCCGTAGCTCTTGCCCTGCATCGTCCGCCATGCCGTTTCCGCCAGCCGGCAGAGCCGATCCGCGAGCCGCTGCGGAATCTGCGCGGGGCAGACCGGTCGGCTGCCGACGTCCTCCGGCGAGCCCACGTGCCACTTGGCGGCATAGGTAAGGATCGGCCACGTGCCTTGGGGCATCGTGCTGAAGTCGATCTCGGCAACGGGAAGCGTGCGGGTGCCGACGATCCCGACGTTGAATTCGCGGCCAGCGATGTACTGCTGCACCAGCACCTCGTCGAACTGCTCGGTCATGGCGGCGATGCGTGCTTTGAGGCTCTTGCGGTCGCTCACCACCGATTGCCGGTCGAGCCCGGTGCTCGCGTCTTCCGCGGCGGGCTTTACGATGGCCGGCAACGGAAAGTCGTCGTCGATCTTTCCCTGGGCAACCGTCCAGCGCGGCACCGGGAGACCCGCGCGCTCGAGCATCGTGTTGGCCACCGCTTTGCGGCGACAGGCTGCGGTAGTCCAGGGGCCGCAACCCGTGTATGCGATCCCCGCGAGCTCCAGCGTGCCGACGACGTGATCCTCCCACTGCGCGACGCCGTGGACACCTTCACAGAGATTGAAGACCAGATCGGCGCGCCCCCCCCGGCAGTGATTGAACCACCGCATGTCGTGGCGGACGGGAACGCGTTGGACCTGATGATTGAGGGAAACGAAAACCCTGGCGATGCCGTCCACCGCCTCCATCACACCGGCGATATCCTCGGCGGTCCAATCGTCGGCGCCGGGATCATAGAGGATGACGACCCTCACGCGCTGGCCGCCGCCGGGGCGGCCACCGGGAGCGTATGTCCCGTGAGGCGCCTCCAGGCGATCCGCAGGACCTCCTGGATGAGCTCGTCGTAGTTGTAGCCAGCAACCCGCGCGGCTTTGGGGAGGCAAGAATTCATCGCGGGATCGGGGATGATGCC
>DASPXD010000153.1:0-4543 GCA_035637435.1 Gemmatimonadales bacterium | reverse complement strand
CTTCATGCACGCGCAGACATTTTCGCATCACCCGGTCGCGTGCGCCGCCGGCGTCGCCACGATGCGCTACCTCAAGCAGAACAAGCTCGTCGAGCGCTGCGCCAAGATGGGTCGCGTGTTGCACGAGCGGCTGCGGATGTTTGTCGATTTGCCGCACGTTGGGGATGTGCGCGGCCGCGGCCTGCTCGCGGGCATTGAATTCGTCGAGGACAAGGCGAGCCGAGCCCCGTTCCCACGCTCGGCAAAGTTTGCCGAGCGATTTGCCGATGCGGCCCTCAACGCCGGGCTCACGGTATGGCCGAACGTTGGCCAGGCCGACGGCACGAACGGCGACCTCGTCATGGTCGCGCCGCCATTCATTATTACTGAGCTCGAGATTGACGAAATTGTGGGCCGGTTCACGAAGGCTCTTGAGCGGGTGCTTGCATGACGGCAACGGCTCCGGCGCAGTCCAAGATCACCTATACCTCGGCCAACGTCGACTGGGAGCTGTTTCATCGCCAGTTCGATGACGCGCTGGCGCATGTGCGCTCACAACTCGGCCGCGACTATCCGCTCTATATCGGCGGTGCGGCGGTCACTTCGTCTGCCAAGCCGATCGTCGATACCTCACCGATCGACACCAGCGTCGTGCTCGGCAACTTTGCCACTGCGACTGCGGCGCACGTCAGTCAGGCGGTTGCGGCGGCACGGGCGGCACAGGCGGCATGGGGACGGCGTGATTGGCACGAGCGAGTCGCGATCCTGCACCGCGCCGCGGCGCTGATCCGGGAGCGAAAGTTCGAGCTGGCGGCCATCATGAGCCTGGAGGTTGGAAAGAGCAGGCTCGAAGCGATGGGCGACGCCGAAGAGTCCGCGGATTTGATCGACTACTACTGCGGCCAGGTCGCAAATGCGGACGGCTTCGTGCGCGAGATGGCGAAGGTCACGCCCGTCGAGCGCAACACCGACGTGCTGCGCCCCTACGGCGTCTTCGCCTGCATCGCGCCGTTCAACTTCCCGCTTGCCCTCTCGACCGGTATGTCATCCGCGGCGCTCGTCGCCGGCAACGCCGTCGTCTACAAGCCGGCCGAAGACGCTCCCTGGACCGGCCACGAGCTGTACGCGGTGTATCGCGACGCCGGTCTGCCGCCTGGTCTCTTCAATTATCTGTCGGGGCACGGCTCTGAGGCGGGCGAAGCGCTGTGGCGACATCCCCAGATCGACGGCGTCGTGTTCACCGGCTCGAAAGTTGTTGGGATGCACATCTATCACGACCTGTCGAGCCGCTGGATCAAGCCCTGCCTGCTGGAGCTCGGTGGCAAGAACGCCGCGATCGTCATGGATAGTGCCGACCTCGATGCCGCCGCCGAAGGGGTCACGCGTTCCGCGTTCGGGCTCCAGAATCAGAAATGCAGCGCCACATCGCGAGTGTATGTACATGAGAACGTGAGTGGAATGTTCCTGGAACGGTTATTGGAACGCACCCGATCCTTGCAGATCGGTGATCCCACGGAGCGCGACGTCTTCTTCGGCCCCGTCATCAACGCCGAGTCCGTGGCCAAGTTCGAGCGTGCGGTCGCGCAGGCTAGAAAGGAAGGGGAGCTCCTGCTCGGCGGCGGCCGTCTCACCGGGGAGCGCTTCGATCGCGGCCATTTTGTCGCTCCCACGATTGCCAGGCTGCCGCTGACATCACCGTTATTTCGTGAGGAGCTGTTCGTGCCGTTCCTCGCGATTGGCGAGGTCTCGGGGCTGGATCAAGCGATCGCGGAGACCAATAAGGCGGACTACGGGCTCACCGCCGGAATCTTTTCCAAACGGGATGCGGAAATCACTCGCTTCTTCGACGCAGTGGAGGCCGGGGTGTGTTACGTGAATAAGCGCACGGGCGCGACAACCGGCGCGTGGCCGGGCGCGCAGCCGTTCACCGGATGGAAGGGATCGGGGTCGAGCGGCAAGGGTGGCTGTGGACCCTACTACGTCGCGCAATTCATGCGGGAGCAGAGCCGCACGGTGATCGAGACATGAGAGACTACCCACGCATCGTCGTGCCGCCCCCAGGACCGAAAGCGCGCGCCATCGTGGACCGACAGGACCGCTTTGCCTCCACGTCGTATCCGAAGGAGTATCCACTCGCGGTCGCGCGCGGCCAGGGCGCGATGGTGGAGGATGTGGACGGCAACCGCTTCCTCGATTTCATGGCGGGGATCGCCGTCGCGTCCACGGGCTACGGGCATCCCAAAGTCGTGAAGGCCGTGCAGGACGCCGCGGCGCGCTTCCTTCATATCTGTGGCAGCGATTTCTATTACGAGAGCTTTGCCGCGCTGTGCGAGCGGCTCGCGCAGCTCGCGCCGGGCCCAAGCAAAAAGCGCGTCTTCCTGTCGAACTCCGGGACCGAAGCCGTCGAGGGCGCAATCAAGCTGGCACGGCACTCGACCGGCCGGCCCGCCATCATCGGGTTCCTCGGCGCATTCCACGGCCGCAGCTACGGCGGGCTGAGCCTCACCGCGAGCAAAGCGGTGCAGCGCTCCGGCTTCGCGCCGTTCGTGCCCGAGATCCACCACGTGCCGTACGGCTATCGCTATCGCTGCGAGTATTGCCGCGGCGCATCGGCGTGTACCAGGCGCTGTACGTCGTGGATCGAAGACGAGTTGTTCGTCAAGAAGGTGCCGCCCGACAGCGTCGCGGCGATCTTCGTGGAGCCGATCCAGGGGGAGGGCGGCTACGTGGTTCCGCCCGCCGGCTACCTCAAGGACTTGCGCGACATCTGCGATCGCTACGGCATCCTACTCGTGTGCGACGAGGTGCAGTGCGGCGTGGGCCGGACCGGCAGGATGTGGGCGTGCGAATACGAAGGCGTCGAGCCCGATATTTTGCTGTCCGCGAAGGGATTGGGAAGTGGAATGCCCATCGGCGCGATCATTGCCAAGGAATCGATCATGAAGTGGAAGCCAGGTGCGCACGGCACCACCTTCGGCGGCAACCCGGTGTGCTGCGCGGCGGCGCTGGCCACGCTCGACATCGTCGAGCAGGAGCTGCTTCCCAACGTCATCGCGATGGGCGACCGCCTGATCAGCGGCGCGCACCGCCTGCAGGAGAAGTACGCCGCGATCGGCGACGTGCGCGGGCGCGGGCTGATGGTGGGCGTCGAGTTCGTGAAAGACCGCGCCACGCGCGAGCCGGCGCCCGAGGTCCCGCACGACATCGTGGCACGTGCGTTCAAGAAGGGCCTGCTGCTGCTCGGCTGCGGCAAGAGCTCGTTGCGGCTCGCGCCGCCACTCGTCGTGGACGAGTACGACGTGGACACCGCCCTCCGGATCATCGACGAGTGCCTGCGCGAGATGTCGGACTAGCGTCAAAAGTGATGTCGATGCAGGACGCCGTCGCGCGCTGCGTGCGTGACGGCGACGTCGTCGTCATCGAAGGCTTCACCCACCTCATCTCGTTCGCCGCGGGACACGAAATCATCCGCCAGCGGCGGCGCGATCTCACGTTGTGCCGTCTCACGCCCGACCTGATCTACGACCAGATGATCGCCGCCGGCTGCGCCAAGCAGCTCGTCTTTTCGTGGGCCGGGAATCCCGGCGTCGGCTCGCTGCACGCGTTTCGCCGGGCGGTGGAGGGCGGGACGCTGGAGATCGAGGAGTATTCGCATTTCGGCATGGTCGCCAGGTTCAGCGCGGGCGCGGCGCGGTTGCCGTTCTGGACGCTGCGCGACTACGCGGGCACGGACCTGCCGCGCGCCAACCCCCGCATCAAGTCGGTGACCTGCCCGTATACGGGCGAAGCGCTGGCTACCGTGCCGGCGCTCAATCCCGATGTGACGATCGTGCACGCGCAGCGCGCCGACGCGCAGGGCAACGCGCAGATCTGGGGACTGCTCGGCGTGCAGAAGGAGGCCGCCTTCGCCTCGCAGCGCGTCATCGTCGTGGTGGAGGAATTGGTGGACGAGCGCGTGATCCGCTCCGATCCCAATCGCACGCTGATTCCGGCGACGATCGTCAGTGCCGTCGTGGTCGAGCCGTGGGGTGCGCATCCGTCGTACGCGCAGGGCTACTACGATCGCGACAACGATTTCTACGTCGGCTGGGAGGCGATCTCGCGCGACCGAGCGGAGCTGGCGAGCTATCTCGATGAGTTCGTCTACGGCGTGAGTGATCGCGCTGAATACATGCAGAAGCAGCCGAGACTGATGGAGCGGCTCAAGGCAGGGGAGCAACGCTGCGCCGGGGTCAACTACGGCTTCTGACGCCTATACCCCCGACGAAATGATGGCCGCCGTCGCGGCGCGCGAGCTGGCGGACGGCGAGGTGGTGTTCGTGGGGATCGGCCTCCCGAACCTCGCCTGCAACCTGGCGCGGCGGACGCACGCGCCCAATCTCGTGCTCATTTACGAATCGGGCGCGGTCGGCGCGACCCCGTCGCGTCTGCCCGTGTCGATCGGCGATCCGGCGCTCGTCACCGGCTCGCTGATGGTGTGCGGCATGGCGGATGTGTTCCAGTTGTTTCTGCAGAACGGGCGGATCGAAGTCGGGTTCCTCGGCGGCGCGCAGGTCGATCGCCA
>DASPXD010000152.1:0-6125 GCA_035637435.1 Gemmatimonadales bacterium | reverse complement strand
GGGACCGCGCACCTTGCCGCGGCGCCGCTCGCCGTCCAGCCCGTCCGCGGTCGCGAGCGCGTCAGGATTCGTCTCGAGCACCGCGCGCAGCATGGGACCCTGGCGATCGAGCGCCGCGATGCGATCCAGGTAAGCCTGAGTCACCCCGCGCGCCGAGAGGCGTCCGGCTTTCATGCCGTCCTGGAGCTGGGCGATCGTGGTTTCCTCGAGGGCGAACGCCTGCTGCGGACTTGGGTGAGCTCGTTCGGTGCCGGGCATCACGATGCCAGCGACGGCCAGGGAGGCGAGCTCCGCGAATTCGCGGCGCGAGAGGGGGTTCGACCGATCAGTCGGGGTCATCTTGGTCCTCGGAGGCTCTCTCATCGAGTGACGCCGAACGCGAACACCGTGCGCGAACGATAGGTCGCGCCCGGACGCAGGATCGTAGATGGGAAGTTCGGGTGGTTCGGTGAGTCGGGAAAATGCTGGGTCTCGAGACAGAGGCCGGAGCGGTACGAGTATACCCGCCCGCCCTTCCCCGTGATCGTGCCGTCGAGGAAGTTGCCCGAGTAGAACTGCACGCCCGGCTCAGTCGTGCTGATATCCAGCGTGCGCCCGCTGCTCGGTTCTACCAGACGGGCAGCGTGCGCGAGACCCGGTGCCTGCCGGTCGAGCACCCAGTTGTGATCGTAGCCACGTCCATACCGCAGCTGCGTGTTGTCCTGCGCGATGCGCGCGCCGATCGGCGTTGGCGTGCGGAAATCGAAAGGCGTGCCGGCGACTGCTGTGATCGCGCCGGTCGGAATGAGCGTTGAGTCGACGGGCGTGAATGCCGCGGCGTCGAGCGTCAGTATGTGGTCGAGGATGTCGCCATTCCCCGCACCGTGCAGGTTCCAGTACGTGTGCTGTGACAGATTCACGGGCGTGGCTTTGTCGCTCGTGGCTTCGTAGTCCACTACCAGCTCATCGCGCGGCGTGAGGGTGTAGGTGACGCGCGTGACGAGCGTTCCGGGGAAACCTTCTTCGCCGTCGTTGCTCGTGTAGCGCAGCGTGACTCCCATGCCGCTGTCGGTCTGGAACGGCTCGCCGCTCCAGACGACCTTGTCGAATCCGCGAACCCCCCCATGCAGCGTGTTTGGCCCATTGTTCTTGGCGAGATGGTACGTCGTGCCGTCGAGGGTGAACTGACCATTGCCGATGCGATTGGCGTAGCGGCCGACGATCGCGCCGAAGTACGGCGAGTCCTTGAGGTAGCCGGCGAGGCTGTCGAAGCCCAGCACGATGTCGTCGAGCTTTCCCGAGCGGTCGGGCGTCCGGATCGACGTGATGATCGCGCCGTACGTGATGACCTGGACTTCGATGCCGTGCGCATTCGTGAGTGTGAACTGAGTCTTCATCGTGTCACGCAGCACAAACAGCACCGTTGGGTCAACCGGGTAACGCCCGAATCGTGCGCCATAGATCGCGAGTCCTCCGGGTAGCGCTGCATCGACCTCCAACCTGACGATCATCGCTCCGGTGCGGGCTCCCGCGCGGAGCGCCGCGGCGGGAATCGGCATGCGGAGCAGCTCCCCGTACGATCCGGCTTCGTAGAGATGCCCATCATGCGGCTGCGCGTACCAGCTGAGGATGCCACGCGAGTCGGCGGGGTCGTCGGGGAGCTCCCAGCGGCCGGCGAGTTCACCGTTTACGCGCACCGTGACCGCACTGCGGAATGGCCTGCTGCCGGTCATCGGATAGCTGTTCGGGTTGCGGCTGGGATCGTGGAAACCACCGCCGCGCATATAGTCCGAGTTGTCCGCCGCTGTGGAGTCGCGGTCCTTGCCGTTCAAGCGTTTCGCTGATGCCTCGACGAGGAACGTCGCGCTCGCGACGTCGTTCGTGTCGAGGCCGGCCGGCCAGGGAATGCGGTACTCGAAATAGCCGCTGCCCGCCCCATTCAGTTTGTGATCGTCCAGCACGCTCCATTGTTTGAGCGTCCAGTGGGCGTCGCGCACGGCGGTGGCCGGCACGCGGGCGACCCGCACCTTCCGGCCATCCAACAACGTCGCCACCGTGGGTGCGTCGCCCTCGACGATGAAGGTGGTGAAGTTGCGCTGCAGCACGGAGTCCTTTGCATCGACGAGGCGCGTTGCCAGCACCAGCGTGGCGGGCTCGTTCGGCATCGTCAGCGCGAGCGGCGGCAACGCCCGCGACATCCAGGGCCGGTACGGCACGCGTGTCACGGCCGTGTCCCACGTGCGCCGCTCACCGAGTGCATTCCAGCCGTAGAGCTCGGTGCGCAACGTGAGCGAATCGCCGAATGCTCTGCCGGTCAGGAATGACGCGTAGAGCGGCACGTCCACCCGCTCGCCCGGCCGAACCGTGCGGCTCAGCTCTGGATCGCCGACCGCGATGTAGAGCGGCGCGTGCAGATCGCGCAGCGACATCCCGGGCACGATGTCGCCAAACCCGGTTTCCTTCCAGGAGCGGTCGTAGCGCCAGTAGCCGTTCCACTCGTTGATCACGTCGTGGTGCTCGGTGTACAGCCAGCCGCAGACCTTCGGATGACGGCGAAAGGCGTCGATCGCGCGGTGGTAGTCCCAGCTCCAATCCACGTCGCCCGTGCTGCCCTCGTAGCCCCACACGTTGCCGAACTCCGAGTTGCACATCGGCTGACGGGCCTGGCGCCACGGCGCTCGGAAGTTCCAGGTCGAGCCGGGGAACGTGCTGTCGCTGAGCCGCTGGTCGTGCGCGTCCCAGCGCCAGCCGGGCAAGTAGTCGTGCCACGTGTTGAGATCAGTCTCGGTGTGCCCGCTGCCGCAGCACACCGAGTTGTCTTCGACCAGCCGCGTGGGATCGAGCGACTTGGCCAAGCGGTAATCGCGCGCGACGCGACGCTCGGTCGCTGGCAAATAGCGATCGCGGCCGTCGACCTTCGTCTCCAGTCCCCACGTCTCGTTGAACAGCACCCAGGCGAACACCGACGGGTGGTTGTAGTCCCGTGCGATCATGCCGCGCAGCGCGACGTTGTGCTCGCGGAACGCCGCGGAATCGGGCGGACCCCACCAGTTCGGTACGTCGGCCATGATCAGCACGCCCAGCCGATCGGCCCAATACAGTTTTCGCGGCGCCTCGATCTTGACGTGCTCGCGGAGGCCGTTCAACCCGATCGCGCGCGCGCGCAGGATCTCATCGCGCAGCACACTGTCCGACGGAAACGTGTAGTAGCCCTGCGGATGGTACGCCTGGTCGAGCGCCAGCTGGAGATAGACCGGCGTGCCGTTGAGCGCGACGTAGCGGTTCGTCGTGCCGGGCACATCGACGACTCCGATCGTGCGCATGCCGAAGTAGCTCTGCACTCGGTCCTCGGCGAGGCCCTTACCGCTCACGCTCACGCTGACCTCGTGCAAGAAGGGATCGTCCAGCGTCCAGCGGCGCGCTTGCGGCAGCGGGACATCGAGATGCGCAGTCCTCGCGCCGCGCGGGATGCGGTGCGTCACTACCGGACCCCCCCCGCCGGCGCGGTTGGTAAACGCGAGGCGCAGGGTAACCGCACGCGGGGCGGGTTCGAGCAGCCGCAGGTCTATGGCGACTCCGGACAGGTCGGCATGCGGCGTGAAATGCACGAACTCCAGCGGATCGCTGCCACGCGCCTCGAGGTAGACGGTCTGCCACATCCCGCGTGCTTTTCCGTAACCCTGTTTTCCCTCGAGCTTGAAGGCGTGCGGCGTGTCGTCGACTCGCACGACGAGTCGCCGGGACTCACCGGGTCGAGCGTGCGGCAGCTCGAAGGAGAATGGCGTGTAGCCGCCTTGATGCTCGCCCAGCCTCTGGCCATCGAGCCACGCGGTCGTCTTCCAGTCGGACGCGCCGAACACGAGAAACACGCGACGTCCGTGCCAAGTGTCGGGGATCGTGATCGCGCGGGCATACCACCCGATGTCGGCGCTGTCCGGGACGCCCGACAGCGGCGCGCCCCAGGAAAACGGCACCACGATCTCGCGTCCCGCCGGAAGCCCGCGGCTTGGCCAGCCCTCGCGTTCCCCGCTGTTCTGCGGATCGAAGGCGAACCGCCAGCGGCCGTTGAGGTTGAGCCATTGCGCGCGTGCGAAGTCGGGACGCGGATGCTCCGGAAGGGGAATGCTGTCGGGTGCGGCACGCGCGACGGCGACGAGGAGCACCAGGACGAGACTCACCTCATAGCTCGCGGCGTTTCAACTGCTCGACCGCGTAGTGGCACGCCCGCGCGGTCAGCGCCATGTAGGTCAGCGACGGATTCTGACAGCTGCTGGACGTCATCGCGGCGCCGTCGGTAACGAAGACATTCGGCACGTCCCACGACTGGTTCCAGCCGTTGAGCACTGACGTCTTCGGGTCCCGGCCCATGCGGGCCGTTCCCATCTCGTGATTGGTCCCGCCCGGCGTACTCGGCCCACTCGTGCTGGGCTGAATGTCTTTCGCGCCCGCCGCCTCGAGCAGCTCCGCTGCGGTGACGTTCATGTCGCGATGGATCGCCAGCTCGTTGTCGCTCCAGCGGCATTCGATGTGGAGTGACGGGATGCCCCACGCATCGACCAGCGTTGGATGCAGCGTGGCGCGGTTCTCCTCGCGCGGCAGCATCTCGCCGAATCCGTCGAAGCTCATCGACCAGGGGCCGAGCTGCGTCAGCCGTGCCTTGAGCGCCGGCCCGATTCCGGGCGCGTGCAGCGCGGCTTGCCATCCCGCGCGACCCGCACCACCCTGGAATCCGTACCCACGAATGAAGTCGGGATGCCGGGGCGGGGACGTGACATTGCGGAAGCGCGGCACGTAAATGCCGTTGGGACGTTCCCCGATCGTGCGGCGGTCGGTCCAGCCGTCGAATACGCCGCTGGCGCCGCCCCACTTGATGTGATCCATGATGTTGCGACCGACCTGCCCACTCGAGTTGCCAATCCCTGAGTTGAGCAGAATGCGCGCGCTCTCGAGTGCGGATGCACACAGAAAGATCACGCGCGCGCTGTACTCTCGTTCCGCCTTCGTGTTGGCATCGATCACGCGGACTCCGGACACCCGACCTTTCGCGCGGTCGTAGACGAGACTGCGCACGATGCTGAACGGCCGCAGCGTCAGCCGGCCGGTGGCCTGCGCCGCCGGGAGCGTCGCGTTGACGCTGCTGAAATACGACCGCGTGATGCAGCCGCGGTGGCACGGCCCGCAGTAGTGACACGGCGCCCGGCCGTTGTGCGCCGCCGTGAGGTTCGCCACCCGGCCGATCGTGAGCACGCGCGCGCGCCCGAACGTAGCGGCGATCCGTTGGCCCACGTGCTGCTCGACGCAATTCAGCGCCATCGGCGGCAAAAATTGGCCGTCGGGGAGCTGCGCGAGGCCTTCCGCCTGACCGCTCACCCCGATGAAGCGCTCGACGCGATCGTACCAGGGCGCGATGTCCGCGTAGCGGATCGGCCAATCGACCGCGATGCCGTCGCGCACGTTGGCCTCGAAATCGAGATCGCTCCAGCGGTAGACCTGGCGTCCCCAGATGATCGACTTGCCGCCGACTTGCCGGGCGCGAAACCAGTAGAACGGTCGATCGGCCGGCGTGCTGTAGGGGTTGTCGACATCGTCGGTCCAGAAGACGTGACTCAATTCGTCGAACGACACCGAATGACTCTGCATCGGCTGACGCGCGGCGACCGTGCGCCGATCGCCCAGTCCCCGGAACGGCGCCTCCCAGGGAGGTTTGTGCTCGGTGTAATCCTGCTCGGGCACAATCGGTCGGCCGGCTTCGAGCACGAGCGTGCGCAGGCCGAGCTCGGTCAGCTCCTTCGCCGCCCAGCCGCCCGTCATGCCGGAACCGACGACGATGGCGTCAAAATCGGTCATACGGGTGCGCACCCGTCGTACCGCCACGGCAGCGGGTACAGCTTGAGCGCCCGCATGCCCACCTCGGACGTGCAATAGCCGTACACCGTGAGGTACTTGAGCCTCGCGAACCAATGGTCGTTCGTGCCGGCGGCGAAGGCTGCGTTATCCAGCGCGTTGAGCAGCGCGAGCTGGTCGGCTTCGCTGCGATCTACGAAATTTCCCCGCGAGTCCAACTCTTTGAGCCCCGCAAGAAAACGCTCGCGCTCCTCGGGTGTGTGCCAGTCGGTCAGCATCTTGTCGATGAAGGCTCCCACGTT
>DASPXD010000151.1:0-3481 GCA_035637435.1 Gemmatimonadales bacterium | reverse complement strand
TCCCGGGCCTTCGAGTAGCGGCCCAGATCGGTATAGACTTCCGCCAGCTCGAGGCGGTGGTAGATGTGCGTCGGCGCGATCGCGACCGCGCGCTCGAGGTGCCGGACCGCGTCGTCCCAATTGGCGACCGACATGAAACCGCCGCCGAACAGCGCCTTGGCGAAGAAGCGCTGAATCGCGGAGAGCCGCTTCACCTCGGCATGCCAGGCACCGAGGACGTGGTGGGCGTTGTCGTAGTTGGGGTCGATCGCGACGGCCTTCGTCGCCTCGTCGAAGATGATCTTCGCGTAGCGCACCCGTTCCTTGCTGCCCTTGGTGCGGGACAGCCGGCCCAGCACCATCGAGAGGGCGTAATGCCCGTCGGCCCGCGTCGAATCGGCGCGAATCGCGCGCTCGGCATAGCCCCGGCCCACGGAATACAGGCTATCCCGGCGGTTCTTGAGGGAATCGGCATTGCCCTGTATTTGTTTGGCGACGTCGGCTATCGCCCGCGCCGCTTTCCAGTTCGCTTCATAGCTCAGCGAATCGACGGCGAGGGCCGCCTGGTAGTGACGCAGGGCGACATCGGGGTGCATGAGACCGGCGCTGTCACCCAACGCGATGTGATGGACGGGACCTTGCGCCAGCGCGCTGAGAGCGAGAACGATGGAGACCATGCGAGTATGATCGTCGTCCCCCTGATCGAGCGCAAGCGCGACGGCGCGGCCCTCAGTCCCGAAGAATGGTCGGCGCTCGTGGCGGAGTACACCGCGGGCCGCATTCCCGATTATCAGCTCGCGGCGCTGTTGATGGCCGTGTTCATGCGCGGCCTGGAACGCCAGGAGCTCGCCGCGCTCACCGACGCCATGCTCGCGTCCGGCGATCGCCTGTCGTTCGACGGCTGGGCCACCCCCCGCATCGACAAACACTCGACCGGCGGCGTCGGCGACAAGGTCTCGCTGGTGCTCGGCCCGCTGGTGGCGGCGTGCGGCATCGCGGTGCCGATGATGTCGGGGCGGGGACTCGGTCATACCGGCGGTACGCTCGACAAACTCGAGGCGATCCCGGGATTCCGCACCAATCTCTCCCTCGCCGAAGCGAAGGCGCAGGTGCAGAAGATCGGCTGCGCCCTGATCGGGCAGACCGCGGAGATCGCTCCCGCCGACCGCAAGCTGTACGCGCTGCGCGACGTCACCGCCACCGTCGAATCGATTCCGCTCATCGCCGCGAGCATCATGTCCAAGAAGCTCGCCGAAGGGCTCAACGGCCTCGTGCTCGACGTGAAGAACGGCAGCGGCGCATTCCTGCCGGAAGTCGCGCGCGGGCTGGAGCTGGCCAAGACGATGATTGCGCTGGGCGAGGATCGCGGCTGCCCGACGATTGCGCTGATCACGGCGATGGACCGGCCACTGGGGCGCGCGTGCGGCAACGTGCTGGAGACCGAGGAGGCGATTCTGGCGCTGCGCGGCGAAGGCCCGCCCGATCTCCTCGAGGTGACCTACGCGCTGGGCGTCGAGATGCTGCTCCAGGGGGGAATCGAGAAGAACACCAAGAAGGCGCGAAAGAAGCTGGAGACGGCGATCGAATCGGGACTCGCCGCGGAGAAGTTCGAGCAGATCATCGAGGCGCAGGGCGGCAACGCCAAAGCGGTCGAGGATCCCTCGGTGTTACCGCAGGCGCAGGCGGTGGAGGTCTACGCCGCGGCCCGCACCGGAGTCGTGCAGCGCGTCGAGCCGCGCACGATCGGCCGCGCCATCATCGCCCTCGGCGGCGGCCGCCGCACGGTCGAGGACATCATCGACCCGACCGTGGGGTTTGTGATCACGGTGAAGCCCGGAGACAAGGTATTGGAGGGTGAGCCGATTGCTTCGGTATTCGCCAAGGATCCCGACGGCATTCGGACCGGCTTTGAGGCGCTCTCGCAGGCGATCGTGATCGGCGACAAGCTGACGCAAAAACCGTTACGCCTGGTGTCGCACCGCGTCACGCGCGCGGGTGTGGAGGTGCTGGCTTAGGGCAGGGGCTTCTGGCCGGTCCCCGGTCCCCAGTCACGCACGGTTTCTTCGTCGGCCGCCTCCTGCACGTCCCGCTCGGCGGCTTCGAGCTCCCGTTCGTCTACGTCAGGCCGATCGCGCGGCGCGGGCGGGGCGTCCTTGCTGGGCCAGAGAAACCACGCCAGGACGATGAGTACAACCGCGCTGACCCCGATGATCGCCATCAGACATCGAGGTTCTTCACGAACTTCGCGTTTTCCTCGATGAACCGGCGGCGCGGCTCGACTTCGTCGCCCATCAGTGTCTCGAACAGTTGCGACGCCTCGAGCGCGTCTTCCATGGTCACCTTGAGGAGCGTGCGCTTGGCGGGATCCATCGTCGTGTCGCGCAGCTGGTCCGGATTCATCTCGCCCAGGCCCTTGTAGCGGCTTACGTTGACCGACGACTTGCTCTCCGCCCCGTTGGTCAGACGCTTCACGTACGTGTCGCGCTCCTTCTCGTCGTAGGCGTAGAACTCCTCTTTGCCCTTCGACACGCGGTAGAGCGGCGGCTGGGCGATGTAGATGTACCCGACGTCGATGAGCTGCTTCATCTCCTTATAGAAGAAGGTGAGCAGCAGCGTGCGGATGTGCGCGCCGTCCACGTCCGCGTCGGTCATGATGATGATCTTGTGGTAGCGCGCTTCATCCACCTTGAAGTCTTCGCCCACGCCGGTGCCGATCGCCGTGATCATGGTGCGGATTTCTTCGTTGGACAGAATCTTGTCGATGCGCGCCTTCTGCACGTTGAGGATTTTGCCGCGCAGCGGCAGAATCGCCTGATAGCTGCGGTCGCGCCCCATCTTCGCCGAGCCGCCCGCGGAATCGCCCTCGACGAGATAGATCTCGCACAGCTTGGGGTCGGTGAGCGAGCAATCGGCGAGCTTGCCGGGCAGGAGACCGGCATCGAGCCCGCTCTTCTTGCGCACCAGCTCGCGTGCCTTGCGGGCGGCCTCGCGGGCTCGTGCCGCGCTCAACGCCTTGGCGATGATCGAGCGCGCGACGCTGGGATTCTTGTCGAAAAACGCGCCCAACGCCTCGTTGACGACGGTTTTGACGATGCCTTCGACCTCGGAGTTCCCCAGCTTGGTCTTGGTCTGACCTTCGAACTGCGGCTGTTTGACTTTGATGCTGAGGACGCAGTTGAGCCCTTCACGGACGTCGTCGCCGGAGAGCGTGAACTCTTCCTTCTTCAGGGCGCCGTCCTGCTTCGCCCACTCGTTGATCGTGCGGGTCAGCGCCGACTTGAAGCCGGTGAGATGCGTGCCGCCTTCGTGCGTGTTGATGTTATTCACGAACGTGAACGTGTTTTCGCTGTACTGGTCGTCATACTGAACCGCGCCCTCGACCTCGACGTCTTCGCGTGACGCCTCGAACGTGATCGGCTTGGGATGCAAGGGACGCCGGTTGCCGACGATCCACTTCACGAATTCGGACAGGCCGCCCTTATAGTAGAAGGTCTCTTCCTTC
>DASPXD010000150.1:0-1903 GCA_035637435.1 Gemmatimonadales bacterium | reverse complement strand
GTTGGAGCTCAGGTCGCCGAGTCGGGGCGCCGTCGGAGCGCGCCGCCGATCGTGAGGACGGCGAAGCCAATGCCGCTCAGAAGCAGCGCGATGCCAACGACCAAGCTGAAGAGCGAAAGTCGCTCGGCCATGTAGCTGGTGTTGAGCGCGGTCGCCAGCGCGGTCTCCGTGACCCAGACGTTGCGGACGCCGTTGGCGACGGGCTGCTTCGTCTTCGGGTCGAAGACGGCGTACTTCGGATTGTCGGTGCCGCCGCCCTTGGCCAACTGGGACGCGGGCGTCGTGGGCAGCGCTTGGTAGCGGCCCATCTGCGCGTACGTGTAGCCGCCAGAGGCCTCGAGCGCGTGGATGCGCATGTACTGCGCGAAGCAGCGGGCTCGGCCGCCGTCGGTGATCGCCTTGCCGGCGACGTTGCAACTCGGCAGGCTGATGCTGGATGGGAGCTTGGCCTGCGCCGCCTCGGCGGCGATCCCGCTCTTGGTCATATCGGGCGTGCCGACGATCTGCTCCTGTTTGAGGTTGCTCTGAACCGTGCTGCGACCATTTAGGCCGAGGATGATCGTCACGATTCCGAACGCCACCAGGACGATGCTGGCGGCGATGCCGCCATACTCGAAGATCCTGCGAGTGGTGAACATGGCGACTCCTTCCGTTGGTGTCCGGTACACATGGCGGCCGGGCCGAAGGCCTCTGGCCGCGATCTGCCCGCGGCTGACCGATTAGATCACAGTGTCATCCCATCGCCCAATAGTTGTCCTGACTTGGTGACATACATGTCTCAAAGGGGGTGTCGGTGACCCTCAGCGCGAGGGATACGAGGAGGCGCGGCATCCTCGCCGCAGCCGCGCGCGTGCTAGCCGCTCGGGAAGCGGCCGGCATGGCGGAAGTCGCAGCCGCGGCCGGGATCGCGCGTGGGACCCTCTACCGCTACTACCCGAGTCGCGAGTCTCTGCTCCGGGCGCTCGAAGCGGCGGCGAGCGAAGAGGCGGGGCAACGTCTGGCGGAGGCGAACCTCGACCAGGTTCCGGTCGACGAGGCGCTCGCACGCGCGACGCGCGCGTTGGTCGCGGTCGGCGAGGACTTCATCGTGCTACTGCGCGAGCGTCGCCCTCCCGAGCCTGGCTTCGCCGCCCCGCTCGTTGCATTGCTCGAGCGGGGACGCGAGGGCGGCCAGATCCGCGGCGATCTCCCGCTTGCGACCCTCGTCGAGTCGCTGCTCGTGCTCATCGGCGCGTGCGTGCGGACCGGCAGAGCCGCCGGGATGGGATCGGAGGACATGAGCTCAATCGCGCTTGGGCTCTTCCTCACCGGAGCCCGTCCGGTCGCCGACTGACCAGCACGCGCCGTTGTCCACCCCTTACGGCCGCGTCGCTCGGAGCTTGCGGCGGGCGTGGGCGATGTCCGCGCCGACCGGAGTCTGGGGTGCGCGAACCGAGTTCGTCCGCGGGCCACGCGAGAACAAGAGCCGGGCTCCGATGTTGCTCGCATCGGAGCCCGGAATCTTCGCCGAGGTAGTTTCGATTTCGTCCACTCGATCGGCGGGTGCTTCGGATTCCGCCTACTTCATCAAGTCGATCGGGCTTCGTCCTACTTTCGATCTATTTCTCGGTGCATGTTGAGGATTGCACTTCTTCGGGCGCGTCTCGTCAGGGGAAGCGCTGATCGTGCTGTGGTTTTGCCGCAGTTATCGGTTGATCCCCGTCCGCAACTGACGCACGCGGCGGCCGAGCGAGAGGCGCGTGCCTGGGTTTGATCCGGCGGTGAGTGTTATCGTCGCCGAAGCTGCTCGGAGGAGATGGTTGAGGTGGCGACGCGGGTACTGATCGCCGGCGGGGGTGTCGCGGCGCTTGAGGCTGCGCTGGCCCTGCGGGAGCTGGGGGAAGGTCGCGTCAGCGTCGAGATG